>CAYWBI010000089.1:0-15672 GCA_964456445.1 uncultured Calditrichaceae bacterium | reverse complement strand
AAACATACCCCTAGGAGGATTTATGAAGAAAATTACTTTACTTATTCTCGGACTATTGCCATTAACATTATTTGGGCAAGCTTCCGACCTGTTTATTTCTGAATATATGGAGGGAAGCAGCAATAATAAATATATTGAAATTTTTAACGGTACAGGTTCTGATGTTGATCTAAGTGGTTATGAAATTTGGAGAATTTCAAACGCCGGTGACTGGGCCGAAGGGCAAGCAAATGCCGTTGCCCTCAAGGGTATAATTTCCAATAACGATGTTTGGATAATATGTAATTCCCGGGCGAATGCCGACATCCAGGCTGCAGCGGATTCAATAGGTACTTCGGCAACCTATTTTAACGGTAATGATGCAATTGGTTTGGCTAAAAACGGGGTGTTAATTGACGCTCTTGGAGAGGAAAGTACATCAACTCCCAACGATTTTGACGTTGCCGGCGTCACGGGTGCGATGGGAGAACATACACTTGTTCGTAAAAGCACTGTTTCATCGGGCAATACAAATTGGGCGTCTTCGGCAGGAACCAATGCGGATGATTCTGAATGGATTGTGCTCGGACAAGATGATATTTCAAATATTGGCTTTCATGTTTTTAATGGTACCGCAGGTAATATACCAAGCACAATTAGTTTCTTAACTCCAGTAACCGTGCCAGGTGCAAATGAAGATTATATGGTTTCTGCAAAAATCTTTGATACGGATACCCTGGTTAATGCCGTTTTACAATTTTTCATCGGTACTGATTCAAGCCAGGTAGATATGGTTTCTACGGGATCGGATTCAATTTATTCCGGTACCATTTCCGCTGTAAATTATACGGACGGCTCTGCTGTTCAATATCGTATTTTAGCCATTGATAAAGCCAAGGATTCTACATTTGCCGATGGCGGGAACTTTCTGGCCGGGACGACTCCCATCAATACATTAAAGCAATTGGAAGAAGATTTTAGTTTAAGTTTTTCTGGCTTTGCCGCACGCATTACCGGTGACGCCACCGTAAACAACGGCACATTCAGCACAAGTTCGATGCAGGTTTATATGCAGGACGGAACCGGTGGTATAAACATATTTGCGAATAATGCCGCGGATACCGCTTTTTCAATCGGACATAATTATACCGTAACCGGTACGATTGATTTTTATAACGGGCTTGCGGAATTAATCCCCGCCAATCCCGGGCAGGATATTGTTGATAACGGCGCAACCGACGATCCGGCGCCGTTGCAATTAAGTATCGCTTCCTTGTTATCCAACCCGGAAGCCTTTGAAGGTATGCTTGTCCAAATTTCCAATGCCGATACCGTGGCCGGAAGCGCTGCCTGGCCGACAACAGGGAACAACGCCAATATCACAATCACCGATGATGGCGGCACATCCCAATTGACCATGCGTATCGATAAGGATACGGATATTGACGAGGCGCCACAAACCAGCTATCCGGCAAATGTCGTGGGGATAATCACCCAATACGATTCTTCGTCTCCTTATACGGATGGCTACCAAATCCTGCCGCGTGCCGCGGCGGATATAACACCGGTTACCGCATTGGACGACCCACGCAACACAAACGTGTTACCGCGGGTATTTAAACTGTACAATGCCTATCCAAACCCATTCAATCCACAAACCACGTTGTCTTTTGATTTGCCTCAACAAGCGGCCAATGGCCTTGTTGAACTGAGTATTTATAATGTGCTGGGCCAAAAAATAACAACTCTGTTCTCGGGCAAATTAATTGGCGGGCATTATAGCTATAAATGGAACGCAACAAATCAAGCCGGTTCGGTTGTACCATCGGGCATTTATTTTTCAAAACTTGTTTCGGCGGCAGGCATACAAATGAAACGGATGGTATTAATAAAATAAAATACCCCTTTTGATTATTTTATAAAAAGGCCATGTATTTATTGCATGGCCTTTTTTTTTTCATACATTCCTACTGCTTACAATAATTTTTAACTTTTTATTGAATCAATTCTGCTGTTCAAAAGTTTCTACTGTAATCAATGATTGGTCCCTATTATTTTGGAACACTTATACAAGATGAAAACATATATAAAAATTGTCCTTATTCTCCTTCTCATATATCAAGGACTATCCGCAACGGATCTGGCTAGACGCCCCTATCGTTTTAAACATTTAAAATTGAATGAGGCAATTTCGAATACAATTACAAATACTATTGTTCAGGATCGGCAGGGCTTTATGTGGTTTGGCACCTTCTACGGATTGATTAAATATGATGGCATTTCATATCAGGCGTACCGTCATTCCATGCTGGACTCGACGTCCATTTCTTCCGATGAAATCGTTTCTTTATATGAAGACAGCCGGGGATATTTATGGGTGGGAACATGGACAGGAGGCCTTAATCGTTTTAACCCGGATACCGGGAATTTTAAAAAAATCGGTCTAAACTCCAATGACTCCCTTGGTCTGCACCATCCCATTGTATATGCCATAACCGAAGACACCCTAAAAAACATCTATATCGGGGCCGATGACGGCCTTTACAAATATTCAAGCAGTATGATTTTTCCAAAGGGGCATATTGAACCGGTTCATATTGAGATTTTAAATTCCACTCAAACATCGGTTGTTATCCGTAGCTTATACACCGACCGCCGGAGTAATGTTTGGGCCGGAACGCAAGGGGGAAAGCTTCTTATCTCCGTACCCAACCAAAGTTTTCGGCAAATTGCAGGCGACATTCAGTTTGGCGGCAAGGCAATTGTAGATATAATGGAAGATTCGTCAAATAAAATTTGGCTTGCCACCCAGGGAAACGGCTTGTTCGAATCACCGCCTATTCAAAGGGCAAGGCAATCAAACATATATTTCAAACAACATTCTTATAGCAATTCTACTGGAAATTCAATAAGCAATGACAATATATGGGCAATTGAAGAAGACCGGGATGGACAGATATGGATTTGTACCGATAACGGAGTAAATGTTTATAACCCGAGCACACAATCCTATATACAATTATTTCATGATCCACTAAACAGCAGCTCCATAAGCAGGAACAAAACATCTACCATTTACCGGGATTGTTATGATGTACTCTGGATCGGCACATCCCAAGGCAGTATTGACAAAATGGTGCCGGCAATTGCCCAATATGATTATTTTATCCATAACCCATTTGATCCCAATAGTTTGAGCGGGAAAAATGTAACGGCCATATATGAGGATAAGGGAACGTTTTTATGGATCGGTACGGAAAACGGCCTGAACAAGATGCGCAAAACCGATAAGGGATATATAAACTCCCGTATCTTTTTTTCCGGTAAAAATCAGTTTATGGAAAAAGACAATCACATCACGGCCATCACCGGGGACGACCGGCAAAATTTATGGGTGGGCACACAGAGCGGTCTGAGGGGCATATTTGCCAACCACCGGGTCCAAACCTTTAACCTGCCAATAACATCATACGAAAATGAACAAAGTAACATAATTACCTGTCTGTTGTACGATTCACAAAAAAGGCTCTGGGTCGGAACCGTAAACAATGGATTAAACCTGTTTGATACAGAGAACAAACGGTTCTATAGTTTTAGATCCAATCCAGGGCTGCAGGGCAGCCTGGCCGACGATTATATTCTCTCTCTTTATGAAGACCCTAACCATCAAGTTTGGGCAGGTACTTTCAGCGGCTTAAAAAGAATAAATGTTGATTCAACCATAGCAGGGGTACCGTATGTTTCATTTGAGTATTATGGGCCGAGAAAATCCACGGGTCTTCTGGAAAGCGAGCCTATTTACGCATTATACAAACACCCGTCCGATGGACTATATGCTGGTACGGACCGTGGATTGAAAAAATTAGACCCAAAAATAAAAAAGCTTGTTCCCATAAAACAAGTCCGTTCAACCAGGGGTGTTATCTGTGGGATAGTAGGCGACAATCAGGGTAATTTATGGATAAGCACCTATAACGGTCTTTTAAAGTATGACCCTGAAAACAGCATGTATCATGACTATTATGCCTTGTATGAGCTGCATGGTAATATATTTACGATAGGCGCCTATAATAAAAATGCACAGGGCGTATTAACCTTCGGGGGCGTCAACGGCGCTATTCGTTTTGACCCTTCATCAATCCGTACCAAGGATAGAAAGGCGCCTCTTGTCTTAACATCATTTAAGGTTTTTGATGAAGACAAAAATTTTCCAATCCGTATTTCCAGGGTAAAAGAGATTCATCTGTCGTACAAAGAAAATTTCTTTACCTTTTCATTTGCAACGCTTGACTATCGCTTGCCAAACAGAAACCAATATTATTATTTTTTGGATGGCTTTAATCGTGATTGGGTTTTTAATGGGGCTAAAAATGTGGCAAGTTATACCAATTTGGACCCAGGTTCTTATGTTTTCAGGGTACGCGGATCAAATAGTGATGGCATCTGGAACGAAGATGAATTGGCCATAAGGCTGACCATTGAACCACCCTTATGGCAAACATGGTGGTTTCGGGGTCTGGAATTCCTTTTGATCCTGACCGCACCGCTATTGATAATTTTATACATCCGGCGCCGGGAAAAGAAAAAAACGGATATTAACAAAAGAATTGCGGAATTAAAGCTTCAGGCTTTACGGGCCCAGATGAACCCCCATTTTATTTTTAACACGATAAATTCCATACAGTATTTTATATCATGCAACGATCAAAAATCGGCATTTTTATATCTGTCAAAATTTTCTAAACTGATGCGTCAAACACTTGAGAATTCCGAACACACACATATATCCCTTAAATCTGAGATAGATTCATTAAGCTTATACATGGACCTACAAAAACTTCGTTTTGAGAATAAGTTTAACTACGTTTTTCAAATAGCCCCCCAAATTGATACTCATTCGTATGAAATACCGCCCATGCTCTTGCAGCCATATATCGAAAATGCCATAAACCACGGGTTTAACGCCATAAAAGAAAATGGTCTTATCGAGATATCTATTAAGGCCGAGAAGGATATGCTGATTTGTAAAATAGATGACAACGGCATTGGAATAAATAAAGCCCGGGCCCAGAAAAAAACAACAAACCACCATTCTTCCGGGATGCGTTTAACCCGTGAAAGGGTAGAAATACTAAATTATGAGCAGGACAGTGATGTTTCGGTATCCGTCGTTGACTTAGCGGAGATTGACCCTGAGCGGACAGGGACACGTGTTATAATATACTTACCGCAAAACCACACCATATAAACAGGGGATGCTTTATGATACATGCAGTGATCGTTGAAGATGAAAAGAAAAGCAGGGAGCTATTAAAAAACTTACTCAAGGACTTTAGTGATGACATCGAAGTTGTCGGTATGGCAGATTCGGTTACCACCGGTTTGGAAATCATAAAAAAACAGCAACCGGAGCTTATTTTCCTGGATATCGAGATGCCCGATGGCAATGGATTTGATTTGTTGGAAAAACTGCAAAATACACATCCGGAAGTTATTTTTACCACGGCTTACAATCAATATGCCATCCAGGCCATCCGTTTTAGTGCACTGGATTATTTGTTAAAACCCATAAACATTGAAGATCTTTCCCTGGCTATTTTTAAGGTAAAAGCCAAAATTAACGAGCGTGTTGAGAAACAATCTGTTAATAAGAGTTTGCAGGTTTTGCTGGAAAATAAAAGCGCACAGGCAGATAATATAAAGATTGGTTTACCTACTCAGAGCGGAATTACTTTTGTATTGATCAAAGACATTGTGATGTGCAAGGCCGACGGCAATTATAGCCTTATCTTTTTAAAGGGGCAAAAAAATCAGGAGATCGTCTCCCGTACGTTAAAGGAATTTGAAGATATGCTTACGGAGTACAAATTTTTTCGTGTTCATCGTTCATACCTTATCAATTTAAACCATATCCGGGAATATAGCCGTACCAACCAGTCACCGGATTATGATGGCGATGGCGGAAGTGTGGTTATGAACAACGGTAAACAGGTGCCTGTGTCCAGGGACAAACGTAAATACCTTCTGGAACGTTTTTCTAAACCTTTTTAGAAGCAGAAAAAATTTGCAGGATATTTTTAATTTTGTCCAGGCTTACAGGTTTTGCAATATAATCAACCATGCCAACATTAAAACAAAGTTCTTTGTCCTGCTGTTGCACATTTGCCGTCATGGCAATAATATTGGGTTGATAATCGTTTTTATAGGCCTCCAGGATTTTTTGGGTTGCTTCAATACCGTCCATCTCAGGCATCTGAAGATCCATAAAGATGATATCATAGCGGGTTTTGCGCGCCATTTCAAATGCATCCAGCCCATTCGATGCAATATCAATCTTACATCCCATCTTCTCGATTATTCGTTCCATAAGACGCTGGTTGATTGAATTGTCCTCTGCCAGCAAAAGACGTAGTTCCTGTGCCTTAGGTACAACCGGCGCAGGCGTCGCCACCGGTTTAGTATCCCGCTTCGTGTTTTCAGAAATTATTTTGTAGGCCTTGTCATATAATTCCAGATGATCGATCGGTTTTGTCAATGACGTATCCTCTTCACCTTCGGGAATATTTTCATATAAGGTCAGGCATGGAACACTTGCCATATCGGGTGCGGTTTTTATTAAGTTTAGATACGCAAAACGAATACCTTCATCCACAATGATCAGATCGATGGATATTTGTTGGTTCACCATACTTTCGATTTCTGCCATAGTCGAGGCCACATGGGTCTTCATCCCTAAATTATGACATTGAAAAGCCAAATTTCCCTTACGTTCGTTGTTTTCATCAATTACGAGAACTTCCTTGCCTTTGATCTTTTTTAAGTATTCGGTTTGTGGTAAAAAGCTGCTTTCCTCTTTAAAACGGACCGGTAAATTGATATAAAATATCGAACCTTTGTTTATTTCACTCTCGGCCCAGATACGTCCATTCATCAGTTCAACCAAACGGGAACTTAAAGCCAGTCCTAAACCTGTCCCGGTAAATCTTTTGGCAACGGGCGCGATTGTTTGACTGAACGGCTTAAATAAAGTTTTCTGCTTTTCTTCGGGAATACCGATTCCGGTATCGCTTACACTTATTTGCAGGTCCCCATGCCCCTGCTCAGTCGAGGTAAATTGAACCCGGACAAATATTTCACCTTCACGGGTAAATTTTAAGGCATTGTCCAAAACATTTTTTATTACTTGCTGAAATCTTTTTACATCACCGAAAACAAAATCAGGAACGTCCGGTTCTACCAGCACCAAAAAATCCAGACCCTTCTCCTCGGCCCGCCCACTAAATTGGGATATAAGTGTGTCAAGCATATCCTGAAAATGGAAGTAGGTTTGATACAGTTCCAATTTTGACGATTCAATTTCTGAAAAGTCAAGTATATCGGAGATTACCCGTAACAAGTTTTTCCCACTTAGCTTGATGATTTCAAGATAGTCTTTTTGCTCGGGTGTTAAGTCTGTTTCCAAAAGTAGGTCCGTCATACCAAGAACGCCGTTTAACGGAGTTCGTATTTCATGGCTCATGGTCGCAAGATATTCTGATTTCGCCCTATTTGCAGCAATGGCAATTTGCTTGTCTGTGTTTGATTTTACAAAATCCAGGGAAACCTTTTGGGCAGATGGGCGCAAAACAAAGATAACAATAAGTTGTAGGGAAATAAGTAAACCCAGCCAAAGAAGTGTATTGTTTTTAGCTGCCGAAATAAAATCCTTTTCTATACTTGTTTGCAAATACTTTTGCTTAAGCTCCAATGCAGATAATATTTTACCTGTGCTTTGCTGGATCATTCCAAGACCTGCCACGGATAGTTCCCTGCCTTTGATTATGCGGGAATCATAGATATCATTCATACGGGATATCCATTTTATCAGCCTTGAGTCAACAAGGGAATCAGGGAATTTTTTTTGATTGTTCATCATCAGGGATTCTAAGGTAATGATATTGCTTTGAAGCGAATTTTTTATACCTGGATCAATACCAGGAAAGCTGAGATGATAGTTAAATACTAAAAGCCGGGCTTCTTGCAGAATATTTATTTTATGTGCCACATATCCCAATTCACGGGATTGATGAGATGATTTTTGTATCATCTGACGATAGGCCAAAAAACCTGCCGTCACAATAACCGCAATCAGAAATACGGACAAGAAATAATGTAAAAAGAGATATTTATATACTTTTTTGTGGCTCATCTTCAACCAGAAAAATAATTAGTTTGCCTATAAACAACATTCGGCCAAAGTAACTGTTCTTTTATCAAAATCATTGGAAACTTCTTTGTAAAACTGCTTTTGAGCGAATTCCCGTGATATTTCGATAAAAAACCACTGTGAAATAAGAATGACGGCATAATGCAATTAGTTATCGGCAAGCCAGCTCTGCATCTTGTTTTTTAAATCGGCTAATTTAATGGGTTTGCTTAGGTAATCGTTCATTCCGGCGTTTATGCAAATTTCTCTGTCCCCTTCCATGGCATTTGCAGTAACGGCAATAATTGGAATATCTTGTAATGCAGTTTGACGACGAATCATTCTTGTCGCTTCAAGGCCATCCATTTCAGGCATTTGTATATCCATCAATACCAAATCATATCTTTCTGCTTTTAGCGCATCAAGTGCCTTTTTGCCATTTTCCACAAGGTAATGCGCATACCCAATTTTTTGAACCAGCCGTTTTATCAGCTTCTGGTTTATTGGATTATCTTCTGCTATCAACACCCTGATTTCCCTGATTTCCTCTTTATAACTTCGATCATTGTTGTTCTTATTATGGTCATCAGGAACCGTGTAGGCCTGCAGTGGAACAGTAAACCAAAACTCGGAATATTTGCCAACCTCACTTTTTACAGCGATTTCGCCGGATAACAATCGTATAATCTGGCTTGAAATAGCCAGCCCCAATCCCGTGCCGCCGATTTTTCGGGTTTTCGAGCCGTCCACCTGGGTAAAACTTTCAAAAATTGATTGCAGTTTATTTTCGGGTATGCCTATGCCCGTGTCCCGAACCTTAAAGGTAACATTAAAATTACTGTCATGGATACTTTCCGCAAAAACATCTATGTTGATTTGTCCCTGTTCTGTAAATTTAATGGCATTGCTCACAAGGTTTATCAAAACTTGCTTTATCCGCGGCATATCGCTTATAAACATACGGGGCAGTTGATCGGCAAAAGATAATTTTAATGAAATCCCCTTTGTGTCAAAATCAGCTTTAAAAAATGCGCTGACATCCTGTAACAAATCATGAAGGTTGAATTCCTGTTTGACTATTTCAAGCTTCCCTACCTCAATTTTAGAAATATCAAGGATATCATTCAAAATACGCAGCAAAGAAACTGCGCTTGAGTTTATGATCCGTGCAATTTCTTTTTGATCCCCATTGAGCGGGCTATCCAATAATATATCGGCCATGCCCATAATACCGTTCATTGGTGTACGGATCTCATGGCTCATATTGGCTAAAAATTCTGATTTCAGACGGCTGGCCTCATGGGCACGTTTTGTCTGTTCCAGCAGTTCCTGGTTGCGTTTTTTTAGCTCACCGGTACGTTGGTCAACCAATACTTCCAGGCGGCCGGTATAACCCTGTATCTCTTTTTTAGATTCGATTAGGTGCAAACGCATTTTATTGAAAACGCTTCCAAGATAGCCTATTTCATCATCGGCAGCGCCTTTGATTTCCATGGACAAATCGCCTGCTCCGATTTTTTGCGCGGCGGACGCCAATATTTTTAACGGCTTAACAAGGTACCCACTTACAAAAAAAACAATGAATACAGTAAGCAAGAAAACGACAACAATTCCTATGCCAAGGGTAAGTAAATTTTGTCGTACCTGTTCAATCATTGAACTTGTGTTTATCCCCAGGATCAATAGCCCCAATTTCTTGCCGTTCGGGTCATAGATTGGGGTTGCATATTTAATGATGTTTTTCTTCCCGGCAATTGATTCCGATAAATGAGCGGTATCGATAATTTCATTATGCATATACTGGGAATAAAGTTGGCCGTTATCGGCATATACCTGTATATAGGAAATATCAGGATTATAAATGGAACCTTGTAGCAAACGATCCACCGACGATGTGTCATTGATGGCCATTGCCGTACTTACGGCATGGCTCAGGATTCGGGCGGTATGTTCTGCTTCCCGGGTAAGCTGTATCCTGCTGTTTTCCACAAACCGGGATTGAAAATACAAAACAAACAGGGATGGTATTATAAGCGATACAGCCAATAGTACAACCAACAGTTTTGTACGTATGGAAAGGTTTCTAAAAAGGGTCATCAGCACTTCCGGGTTTTTGATTTTTATCGGCGATATATATAGTGATCTTTAGGATAAATAAGATGAAGGAAAAAAACAGGCAATATTTAAGCTTAATTAATTTATGGCCGTTTGTAAGGCATACAAATAGATTCACAAAACCCCTGGTCAGATAAAAAAAACTATACGTGTTTTATCCCGAATCCAAAAATTATTTGCCTGATTACTTTTTTCGATGTTTTATTTAACAATGAGCAGCATGGGCTTGATGTTTACAAATTGCCTATGGCTTCTTATTGGTACATCAACTATTTTAATGCCAATGATATCCCGGATACCCATTTAAAGCTAAATATGACAGAACTTTACAAACAAGCCGCCGCAATTCCCTTTCGTGAAAAAGACAATAATCTTGAAATATTGTTAATTACATCACGTAGCAAAAAAAAATGGATAATCCCCAAGGGACTGATCGACCCCGGCGACAGTGCACCATTTACGGCCCTTAAGGAGACCATTGAAGAAGCAGGCGTCAAAGGCGAGGTGTTCCCGGAAAGTATTGGCACCTTTGAGTACTTAAAATGGGGTGGGATTTGTAAAGTTAGCGTTTTTGCCATGCTGGTAGATACCGTTATGGATGCGTGGGAAGAAATGGATTTTAGGAAACGCCGTTGGTTTGACATTGAAGATGCCATAAAAAGAGTAAAACCAACGGAGGTTAAATCATTAATTCGGATATTTGGATCAAACAGGATAAATAAAAACTTATGAAAGCTGCAAAAATACGGTTTCTCAACCGTGAAATCAGTTGGCTCGCCTTTAACCACCGGGTATTGCAGGAAGCTGCCGATACGACCGTCCCGCTATTGGAACGGTTAAAATTTCTTGGCATATTCTCATCGAACCTTGATGAATTTTACAGGGTACGCGTGGCTACGCATCAACGTATGTTACATGCCGGTGTAAAAAATAAAATTTTAGGAAACCCTAAAGATACATTAAACCTTATTCAAAAGAATGTTATCCGCCTGAGGGACCAGTTTGATGCCACCTTCAGCGAAGTTTTAAAGCTGCTTGAACAAGAAGGTGTTTATATGATCAACGAGCAGCAGCTGGATGATGAGCATTGCGATTTTGTTGTTCGCTATTTTCAGGAAAAGGTGCGTCCGTTGCTTGTGCCCATAATGCTGGACTGTCTGCCCAAATTTCCATATCTCGAAAATCAATTGATTTATCTTGCCGTTCACCTGCTTAAATCCACAGATAAATCTGATATCCGTTATGCCCTAATCGAAATCCCCGATATTTTACCACGGTTTATTGAATTGCCCATGAAAGGGGACAAACATTATATCATTATGCTGGACGACGTTATCCGTTATGGCTTGGCGGATACTTTCTCGATACTGGATTATGACATTTTCAATGCTTATACAATTAAATTGACCCGGGACGCCGAGTTTGATATCAGCGATGATATTACCAAATCATTTTATGAAAAGATTTCGAAAAGTATAAAAGACCGTGAAAAAGGCCAAGTGGTACGTTTTGTTTTCGACCGTGAAATGCCGGAAGAAATGCTTAAGTTTATTCTGGAGGGCAACCATCTTAAAAAATCAGATAATGTAATCCCCGGTGGCCGTTACCACAATGCGCGTGATTTTATAGGGTTCCCCACCATGGGTCTCGGGCATCTTGTATATCCGGCAATAAAAATCCTGCGTCACCCTGCATTTAAGCCGCGTACCAGTATCCTTGATGAAGTGCGCCAAAAAGATATACTTTTACATTATCCTTACCAATCGTATCAGTATATTACTGATTTATTACGTGAAGCGGCGATTGACCCAAAGGTTAAATCGATAAAAATCACGCTTTACCGGGTAGCCAAGAACTCCAATGTGGTTAACACATTGATCAATGCTATCCGCAATGGGAAATCGGTTACTGTACTCATCGAGCTTCAGGCCCGATTTGATGAAGCCGCGAACATCCATTGGGTAAAGGCCCTTTCTAAAGAGGGGGCAAAAATCCTGGATGGCGTCCCTGGGTTAAAAGTTCATGCCAAACTTTGTCAAATTGCCAGGATTGAGAACGATAAAAAGGTACTTTATTCCTACATCAGTACGGGAAATTTTAATGAATCAACCGCGCGCATTTATAGTGACCATGGCTTATTAACAGCACACCGGGCCATCTCCAGCGAGGTGCATAAAGTTTTTGAATTTCTTGAAAACAATTATAAAACGTTTACCTACCGTCACCTGCTTGTTTCGCCATTTTATATGCGTGGTAAACTTAAAAAGCTGATCAAGAGCGAAATAAAGAACTCACGCATGGGCAAGGAAGCTTTTATCTACCTGAAGTTGAACAACCTTGTGGATATAGAAATGATCCGCAAGCTTGTCCAGGCCTCACAGGCTGGCGTTAAAATACGTTTGCTCATACGTGGTATTTGTTCACTTGTGCCCGGTATTCCCGGTGTATCCGACAATATTAAAGTGTTTTCCATTGTGGACAAGTTTCTCGAGCATTCACGCATTTTGTGGTTTTGCAATGACGGCAATGGACTTTTTTACTTATCCTCGGCAGACTGGATGATCCGCAATTTAGACAACCGTATTGAAGTGGCAACGCCAGTTTATGATGCGGACGTAAAAAATGAGCTTAAAGAATTTATGGAAATCCAATTCCGCGACAATGTTAAAGCACGTATTGTAAATGAAAATCTTGACAATCCATATAAGTCAGTTAAAACTGGCCAGGAAGCTCATCGTGCCCAAATAGATCAATACAACGCCTTAAAAAAAATTATTGATAAAGACGCCCCGAAGGAATAAAACCAATGCAACCCGATGTTTTTATATTCAATGATGGCATGTCGCCAAAAAGCCTGGAATCATTTTTAGATGCCTCATCTACAATTAAATGGTTTCATAGAGAGAAAACCCGGATCACCTGGTTTGATACCTTTGAAAGTGCTTTATTAAGGAAGAGTTGTTTTCTCCACCTGCAAAAAGGCATGCTCACATTGGAACACACACAAAATAGCGAAATGGTTTATAGCCAGGGCTGGAAGTCCAAGAAAAATCCGCAAAAACTCAATGACTTTCCTGAAGGAGGTCTGAAGAATCAGTTGTTGCCGATGCTCTCCGGCCGGGCGTTGATGCCTGTTTTATCCACGGGGATCACAATTTCACCTTTCAATTTCATCGATGAGGATGGTAAAATTCTCGCACAGGGACGTTTAATGGGTCTTGAAAACGAGGCGTCCTTACTTGTTTTACGCACGATAAGGGGCTATGGCGCTGAAGTGGGAATGCTTATCAATTGCTTCCCGGGACATCAAAAAGCAAGAAATATCCATGAGGCCTTGTTTAGTGCGTATCATATCCGGCCGAATATCTACAGCTCCAAACCGGAGCTGAGGCTGAACACCTTTTCGGGGACGGCGGCCGCGTTGTATGAAATATTCAATGCAAACTATAAAATAATGCGTCAAAATGAAACAGGGGTTATACAGGATATTGATATTGAGTTTTTGCACGATTTCCGTGTCGCCGGTCGTCGGATGCGATCTGCGCTCAGCCTTATCAAGGGTGTACTGCAGCGGGATAAAACAAAGGCGCTGAAAGATTCCTTAAAAACTATCGGCATGTATTCCGGCCCGCTGCGTGACTTGGATGTTTATCTGCTAAAACAGAATGAATATGCATCTTTGCTCCCCACCGGATGGGAAAGCAAAGAACTCGCTAAATTTTTTCATGGCATAAAATCAGCCCGTGGCAGGGCTTTGACCCGGTTAAGGCTATTTTTGGGTTCCACGCAATACAAAGACATTCTTGCACTTTGGGATGATTTTTTTTCCAGCTATAGCACCTTTATAAAAACAGACCTGCCACTGCAAAGAAATGCATCCAGGTTGATCCGAAAACAATTTACCCGTTTGGTTTCGGATGGCGCTCAATTAAATTCGGATTCTCCGGATGAGGCGTTTCATATCCTGCGCATTGATGCCAAAAAGTTACGCTATCTGTTGGAGTTCTTTCAGTCCCTGTCCGGCGAATCACATTCCGTAGCAGCGATAAAACAATTAAAAGCCCTGCAAGATAATTTAGGCGCTTTTAACGACCTTTCCGTACAAATCGAATTTTTGGAAAAACATCTTGACGGCCGTAGCAAGGGCAATTCCGGGAGCAAGGTTCGAACCATCGCCGCTATAATCGGGGCATTACATTATGAAAAAGGTCTGTTAAGAGCAGCCTTTGGGCAGCTATATATTTCTTTTTCTTCAGATAAAAATCAACAGATATTTGAGCAACTTATAAAGGAGAATCCCGCATGAATGTTATTTCATTTTATAGCATGAAAGGCGGCGTAGGAAAAACAGCGGCCTCGGTAAACATCGCTTATCTTTGTGCCAGGCAAGGTTTACGCACATTGTTGATCGATCTGGATCCGCAAGGTTCATCCAGTTATTATTTTCGTATAAAACCAACCTTAAAACATAGCAGTAAAACACTGCTGCGGGGAGGTAAAAAAATCCTGAAACAAGTGCGTGGTTCCAATTACGAAAATTTAGACCTGCTCCCGGCGGATATGTCATACCGTAACCTCGATCTGGCGCTGGATGATTTGAAAAAATCCAATACGATTTTAAAAAATGCGTTAAAGCCGCTAAAGAGTGAATATGATATAATTTTTTTAGATTGCCCACCGAATATAACCCTGGTCTCGGAAAATATTTTTTATGCATCCGATTGGCTGTTTGTGCCGTTTATTCCCACCACGCTTTCATTATTGACCTATCAAAAATTGAGTGGATTTTTTAAAGAGACCGGGATCAGCAGAAGAAAGATGTATGCCTTTTTTTCAATGGTTGAGCGGCGTAAAAGCCTGCACCGTATCATCATGGAAGAACTTCCCGCCGGAAAGAAACACTTCCTGGAATCGTACATTCCTTATAGCAGTGATGTGGAACGGATGGGGCTGACCCGCGAACCTGTTTGTGCATACAGACCCAAATCCCCGTCATCTTTAAAATTTACCATGCTGTGGCAGGAGATCAAAAACCTGCTGGAAATAGCATAAGGAAAAACTTCGCACCATCGTTGTTTTAAGGTAAATATAGAAGTAAGAAGTAAGAATTGAGAAATTGGAAATTTTCCGCAAAGGCGAGGAGAAGAACGTTTGTTTTTTTGCGCATCGACTGCGTCGATGCTTTGTTCTTGTACTATAAATTTACATAGCGAACGAAAATTTGCGGTACATAATTTTCTTCCTTGCCCCTCCATTTTTCTATTCCGGTAGTTTTGAATCGACACAGTCGATTCGCTCCAAACCTGCCCAGTACAAGAAAATAGTAATTCGTAATTAGTAATTGATAAATAGCACCACGTTGTTAACACTTTTTCTAGCACAAGGTTGTTTAC
>CAYWBI010000088.1:0-15749 GCA_964456445.1 uncultured Calditrichaceae bacterium | reverse complement strand
CCCTATAAATACAAAAAGGGAACCCATTGCTGAATTCCCTTTCGCGGTCCGGACGAGACTCGAACTCGCAACTTTCTGCGTGACAGGCAGATGCTCTAACCAAATTGAACTACCGGACCAAAACGATATTCTCGTTTAGTGAGCACAGAATATAAGGGTATTAAATTATCCTGTCAACAAAAATAAATGCATTATTGCAAAAGTAATAAATATTATTGAACTTGAACAGAAAAGACCACAGATGTAAACCCGACCTGTTTATAACAACTTTTCCGGAGTCCACATGAAAAAATTTATTATACTGCTGTTATTAATTTCCGTTGTCTTTGCCGATGACTGGCAAACCGACTATGAAAAATCCGGTTTTAAGGAAACGCCACGTTACGCACAAACGGTTGCCTTCTGTAAACGTCTGGCACAGGTTTCCCCACAAATTGCTTATCGCTCCTTTGGGCTCTCGCCACAAGGCCGTGAGTTGCCGCTGCTCATTGTTGATAAAAAAGGACATTTCAATTCAAAAAAAGTGCGGGAATCCGGGAACGCCGTTTTTTTAATCCAGGCCGGGATACATGCCGGAGAAATTGATGGTAAGGACGCGGGATTGATGCTTATTCGCGATATGATTTTTCGGCATCAGAAAGATGATCTTCTTGATAATGTCACCTTACTTTTTATACCAATCTTTAATGTTGATGGTCATGAACATTTTGGCCCCTATAACCGCATAAACCAAGACGGGCCGACAGAAATGGGTTGGCGGGTCACCGCGCAAAATTATAACCTTAACCGTGATTATTTAAAAGCCGATTCACCCGAGATGCGTGCCTGGCTGCGTTTGTACCAGGACTGGCTGCCCGAGTTTTTTGCCGATTGTCATGTGACCGATGGCGCGGATTATCAATATGCCGTAACCTATGATATTGACGCCCATGGCCTGATGGCTGATAACCTGAATGCCTGGGTAAAGAAGAGATATGTGCCGCTTATGAAGAAAAAAATGAAAGAACGCGGTACGCCAACAATTACCTATATCTATCCTGTAAAACGCCATGATCCTAAAAACGGTTTGGGCTCATGGATTTCTTCCCCACGATTTTCAAATGGTTACACAGCCATAAACAATCGTCCGGGACTGTTAATCGAAACCCATATGTTAAAGGATTATAAAACCCGGGTGGACGCGACCTATAATATTTTACTCAGCACGATTGAGATATTGGCGGATCAGCGGCAGCGTTTGCAGGCAGAAATTAAAACCGCGGATAGCTTTACTTCATCAGCCCGGTTTCAAAATAAACCCCTGACCCTTTCTTACCAGCATATCAATAAAGCCGATACCCTGGATTTTCTTGGTGTAAATTATACAAAAAAGAAAAGTACCATAACGGGAAAAAAATATATTAGCTTTGGCAAGGAAAAGACTAAGTGGAAGGTGCCTTTTATGATTATTTTAAACCGCTTGATCTGGCAAAGTTGCCCGCGGCTTATATTGTCCCGGTGGAATGGACAAAGGTGATCGAACGTATCAAGCTGCATGGTATCCGCTACACGATATTGCGAAAAGAACAAAAAATACGGGTGGCCAGCTATAGGTTTTCGGATGTCGGTTGGTCGGAAAAACCCTTCGAAAATCACCATTTGATCACAAAGTTTACGATGCAGCCCGTAGAGGAACTACGTCTCTATCCTGCAGGATCGATTGTCATCCCCGTTGGTCAGCCACGGGCAAAGGTCATTGCCAATATTCTGGAGCCAAAAGCGCCCGATTCTTTTCTCCGCTGGGGGTATTTCGATCCCATCTTTGAGCAAAAGGAATATGCCGAGTCTTATGTGATGGAAGCCATGGCCCCGCTGATGCTGATAAGTGACGCCGAACTAAAAAAGGTCTATGATCAAAAAATGGCGGCGGATAGCGCTTTTGCAAATAATCCGCAAAAAATTCTGAACTGGTTTTATAAACAATCGCCTTATTGGGACAAATGCATAAATGCCTATCCCGTGGGCAAAATTGGCGGGGATGAATTTCCGCGTGTTATGTTAAACAGTTATTGATGTCGTTGTCCGTTTTCTTAAATAATTCGATCCGTCGAATTGAACCATTTAGCATTGTGAGAGTTACATACTCTTTTGTTTGTTAATATATAAGGAAGTCTGATGGTTGTACGTTTTATTTTAATACTCTTTGTGATTGCGCTTATTGGCCTTGGCTCTGCCTATCTTTTAAAAAATGCAAATTATGCCATTTGGCAAAACCGGGTGATTTCAAAACTTGCTAAAGCGTTACCCTTCCTGCTGCCATTCTTTGCCCTATTGTGGTGGCTCGGATTTTCATTTAATACGTGGTTACGTTTTCCGGGGGCAGCGGGAACCGCCTTCTTTTTACTGATCAATATTTCACTGATTTTTTCATTGCCCATCGCGCGTTTAGTCAATTATACCGGCAAGCTTATCGAAGCGCGTAACGACCCGCCGGATATTTCCCGGCGTAAGTTTATAAAAACCGCAGCTGCAATTGCACCGGCTATCATGACCGTGATACCTGCGGATGGTTTTGTACGCTCTTTTTCCGATACAACTATTCCCCAGGTCGATATCGATATTGCCGGATTGCCTGATGATCTGGAAGGCTTTAAAATCCTGCAACTCAGTGATTTACATCTGGGTTATTATTTTGGACTTGACCATCTGGAAAAAACTTTGCTGGCCGCGGAGGCATACCAGCCGGACATGCTTGTGGTTACCGGTGACATTGCCGATGATCTTTCAATTATGACCGACGCCATGAAGCTGGCTGGACAATTAAAAACCCCTTATCCTGCCTTTGCCTCCATTGGCAATCATGAGTATTTTCGTGGTATCAGGGCATCCATACGAAATATCGAAGCCGGCCCCATTCCACTGTTGCTCAACAAACATGCACAGTTTATGGTGGGCAAAACCCCGGTATGCATTGGTGGAGCGGACGATCCCGTCACGTTACGGTCGGACATTGCCGGTTTTTTGGACCGGTCGATGGAATTGGCATTTAAAAATGCTGTGCCCTCCGGGTTCCGCTTACTGATGAGCCATCGTCCCCGTGCCCTTGATCTGGCTGAAAAACACAATGTCAACCTGATCCTTTCCGGTCACACCCACGGGGGACAAATCGGTTTCAATGGGCGTAGTCTGTGGGAAGCTGTCAACCGGGATGGTTATCTATGGGGGAAATATGCACGTGGCGATGCCCGGCTTTATACCACATCCGGGATGGGGCACTGGTTTCCCTTTCGACTGGGTTGTCCCCTGGAAGCCCCGATAATAACGTTACATAAAGCATAAATATCATCTGCTTTTGCGTTTAAAATTTTGGAATTAATTTCAATTCGTTAAATTATATGTAATCCATATACATTAGTGTCCTGTTAAAATGTCATCTATTAAAACCAAGCCCTTTGATGCCAAGGCCAAACGCCTGAACTAAAATAGTGGGACTTGAAACAAGTTTGGCTTATGGCGAAATTTGTGTTTGAGTCCAGCGGCTGCCGGACGAGTTAAATTTCGTCACGCCGGTAGGCGGATTCGGCTACCGACGAACTTGGGCTTTTTGTTACTTCCCCGCCTACGCGGGGACAAGCTTTGGCCAGACAAAAAGTAATGTTCTTTTTTCCCCGAGGAATCGGGATCAGAGACTTGATAAAAAAGAACCAATCCCGATGTAGGGTTTCTAAGTTTTGCGGAGCAAAACATAAGAAACTCTTTATCGGGAAGACTGACAAGAAAAAATAAGAAATTTTAACGGATACTTATGATCTATATAAATATTTATAAGCCAAAGGATTACATATGCAGACCCGTCGCAGATTTATCCAATCACTCCTTGCCGCTGGCAGCCTGATTGGTGCATCAAGCATTTCATGGAGTTCCCAATCTTCAGCAAAAAAAATAATCCGTCCGCCCCGTTTAGAAAAAGGCGATACCATCGGGCTTATCACCCCTGCTTCGCCTCTGTTTGAAGCGCACGCCGCGCTGATCGAAGCTACGGAAAAAATGCATGCGCTGGGCTTTAAAGTCAAAGCAGGCAAGAATATTTTCAAACACAACGGATTCTTTGCAGGCAGTATCGAAGAGCGCCTGGAAGACCTGCACGGGATGTTTGCCGATCCGCAGATAAAGGCCATCCTGACCATCCGCGGCGGCTATGGCAGCGCGCAGCTCTTGCCGCATATCGATTATGAGTTGATCCGCTCCAACCCAAAAATCCTTTGTGGTTACAGCGATATTACTTCGCTGCTAAACGGTATCCATCATCAAACCGGCCTGGTTACCTTTCACGGACCGGTGGCCGTTTCCACCTTTACCGATTTCACAAAAAAATATTTTTATAAGGTTCTGATGGAACCCACGCCTGTCGGTTGGATCGATGACGCGCCGTATGATGAAAACCTGCAAAGCAGCAACCGCATTTACACCCTTAACCCGGGCAAGGCCAGCGGGCGCCTGGTGGGCGGCAACATGACCCTGCTTCAAAGTTCCATGGGCACACCGTTTGAATTTGACAGCGACGGGGCCATACTCTTTTTTGAAGAAATCGGCGAAGAACCATACGATATTGACCGTATGCTGGACCAGTTTAAGCAAGCGGGGAAATTTGAAAACTGTAAAGGCGTTATTTTTGACAAGATGCCCGAGGTGCAGCCCGCTTCTTATAAATCGGCTTTCTACCGCAACCTGAGCGTGGAAGAGGTGATCGGCTCCTATCTCGGGGAATATGATTTCCCTGTTTGTGTGGGTTTTTCGCTGGGGCATATCAAGAACAAACCCACATTGCCCATCGGTATTATGGCAGAGCTTGACGCGGACAAAAAACGGCTGGGCCTTAGCGAAGCGGCCGTAATCTGAGCTTAAAACTTGCCTGGATGAAAAATCAGGAAGCACACTTTTCTTTGTAACGAAGTTACTATTCAGTTATATAAAAAACCGAGATGGATTTATGAATGATCTACAAGTAAATAACCGCAAAGTCGCGATGGCGCAAGAAAAACCATTAAAAACTTAGCGGTAAAAATAAATCTAAAAAATTAATGATAAATGCTGAACTATCAGCCGTAAAGGCAACGTTAGTGGTAAGATGTTAAAAAGGGGTCAATTAACTGAATAGTTATCTGGCGAAAGGAAAATAATTTCATGATTCAAAAAAGATTGGAAGATACCACCACCCGTGTAAGGGCAGTTTATGAAAGAAATCAAAAATACCTGCCGATCATTTCCTTTTTTGCCGGTTTTTTATGGGACAGCCTTACGCTTGACCGCATCGATCTGTTCTGGACGGATTTCGTTCTTGGGATATATGTGCTGTTGGCGGGCGTCTTTATCCTGGTTATGAACCTGGTGACCTCTGGCGTTGTAAAGCAGGAACGGGTGCTGCGGTTCAGCAAATGGTACCCCAACCTGATCCAGTTTTTCTTTGGCGGTCTGTTCAGCAGTTTCGTGGTATTTTATTTTATGAGCGCCTCCTGGTCCAAGAACAGTATTTTCCTAATTTTCATGGCGCTGCTGCTGGTGAGCAATGAATTTATCAAAGACCGGCTGAACAACCTGATGTTACAGTTCGGTTATTTCTTCCTGGCGCTGTTTTCTTTTTTGATTTTTATCCTGCCGGTGATCTTCAGGAGCCTTAGTCCCTGGCTGTTTATACTGGGCGGTCTGCTGAGTTTGTTTATTATCGGTGGAATGTTGTATCTGCTGCTCGAGAGGGCGCCGGAATCTTTTAAGCCCCATTTACAAAGCCTGAAGATATTACTGGCCTCCATTTATATGCTGTACAACGTCTTCTATTTTACAAACGTCATTCCCCCCGTGCCGCTCTCTTTAAAAACCGCGGGCGTGTATCATCATGCCAGGCGCATGGGCAACACGTATGCCCTGCGTTTTGAAAAGGGCGCCTGGTACAATTTTTTTAAATCATCGGACACAGATTTTCATTATGCGCCGGGGGACACGGTATTTTGCTTTGCTTCCGTTTTTGCCCCGACCAGACTCGATACCCACATCCGTCATTATTGGCAGTTTTACAATATACGCGCGGGCGCCTGGCAAACCACGGACCGTTTAAAATATGCCATCCATGGCGGGCGCGACGGCGGGTACCGCGGTTATACATATAAAACACATATCGCCCCCGGCGACTGGCGGGTACAAATTCAGACTGAAAGGGGGCAGCTTCTCGGTGAAACCGCCTTTACGGTAATCGCCGACAGCCTGGCCCGCCCCGTTTTGGAAACGCTGTGGCGCTGAAGTGTTTGCCCCTACTTGAAACAAAATAAAAAAGGAAAATGGATACCCGAAAGGATTTAAAGGACCTCAACAAGGAAAAAATTTAAAAAGGCATATTTCAAAATACACAATGCCGCCACATACAAACCATTGGACAAAATAAAAGGAGACTATAGACTATGGGCAAAAAGAAAAAGCCGGATAGATTAAACATAGAAAAAGACCTTGCAAGGTTAATGGCAGAAATTGAAAAGAAAGAATTTAAGTCAGTGGATGAGATGAATGACTTTATGCAAGGCCTGATAGGGAAAAATCTTGATGATTTTCCGGAAAGGACCGACCCTAAAAGCCGTTCACAAGATTTAGTATATGAAGCATACGAGCAGCCCGTTGCAAAAGGGAAGCGATTGGTAAAACAAGCCCTTGAGTTAGACCCTAACAATGCAGATGCCTATAATTATTTGGCAAGCCTTGAACGGGATGTTGATAAAGCGATAAAACTATATGAAAAGGCAATAACCGTAGGCGAAAAAACACTCGGTAAAAAATTCTTCAAACAAAATAAGGGCTATTTCTGGGGCGTGTTTGAAACACGTCCTTATATGCGGGCGAAAGCCGGTCTTGCTGATTGTTTTTATGCTAAAAGAGAAATTGACAAAGCAATTGAAATTTATGAAGAGATGTTGGAATTAAATCCTGGCGATAATCAAGGAATTAGATATTTACTTTCAACTTTATTGCTTGGAAAAAAAGATTTAACCAAATTTGAGCTTTTTATTGGGAAGAACGAAGATGAAGATTGTGCCGTTTGGAATTACAATAATGCCCTGTATCGTTTTAAAAAATCAGGACAAACGGCAAAAAGTGAAAAGATATTAGCGCATGCCTACAAAAGCAATCCATTTGTAATTGACTATTTGTTGGGAATCAAAAAAATGCCCAAAGAACTACCGCAATATATTGGAATAGGCGACGAAGATGAAGCGGTTTCGTATGTTAACGGCGCTTGGCCAATATGGCAAGAAACAACCGGGGCGCTTGAATGGCTTCATGATTTTAAACAGAAAAAGTTAAACATAAATTAATTTTCTTGCCGAACAATATATGAGCCTGCTCTATAAAGCCCTAAGGGGTTTAATGATGGGAGGGGCAACTTTTTCCCCGCCATAAATGGCAGGGTTAGTCAACTGTTTTTAATAAAGTTATATGCTTTGAACAACCCCATCCTTTAGGATGGGGGAAACACTGTTTACCCCTAATTTGGGGCTTTAGCCCCTTTTTAGACCGGACTCATATATATAAAGCCTTGGGCGGCACGTGGACAGATTGAAAGTTGGGTATTTCGGAATGCAAGACGTTTTACATACTCCCGCTTGGGAACCGAGTTGTGTGATAGTTTTAAATGAGCGCAAACCAAAGAGCGGTTTTTATCATCATACCGCAATAACGGGAATTAATGATGAAAAATGAAGCACATGCAAGGATCATTAGTGTCGGGTTAAATTCCTGGCCGGATTGATGAGCCCCCGGCTTAAGCTTGTGGCAATTAAATGAATTTGAAGTCCAATAACTTACAACAACACCTTGAATCACGGTTTGCAACGCCTTGCTTAATACAATCCTATTTTGACCGGACACTATTGTGCAAGGATAAAGATTAACAAACAGCCTAAAGAAGCAGGCAGCCAACATATTGACAATGCAATTCAAGGAAATCAGGAAAGACGCCCCGTAGGAAAAAACAGCTCTCTCTATCCCTTGGAATAAATCCCCTTACCGCGGTCCCCATGCTTTTTCTTCCGTTGTCCTTTTAACTTTTTTCCTTTATCTTACCTCATCCCACATCAACTGGAAACGCCATGTTTATCCGTTTTGCCCTGTACGGATTTCTAAAAAACCTGCGCTTTTTTGAACCCTTCCTGATCCTGATCTTTCGGGAAGCGGGATTGAGCTATCTGCAGATCGGGCTGCTTTATTCAATCCGCAGCATTGCCACCAATATCCTGGAAATCCCCAGCGGGCTGTTTGCCGATGCCTTTGGTCGGCGGCGTTCGATGATCCTGGCCTTCAGCGCTTATATCGTCTCCTTCATCGTTTTTTATCTTGGCAAGACTTTTGCCGTCTATGCGCTGGCCATGTTGATCTTTGCCGTGGGCGAGTCTTTCCGTTCCGGCACCCACAAGGCCCTGATCCTGGAATATCTGAAACAGCAAAACCGTCTGGCGGAAAAAGTGGCCTTTTACGGCAAGACCCGTTCTGCCTCCCAGTTCGGCTCGGCCATCAACGCGCTGATCGCCGCCGGGATTGCCTTTTGGGCGGGCAGTTACCGCGTGATGTTTTTGGCCGCCACGCTGCCTTATGTGCTGGACCTGTTCAATTTGGCCACCTACCCGCGCGCGCTGGACGATCGGCGCCACATGCCACGACAGCAGGAAGACCGGTCTGTTTTAAAACAAACCATCAGGGACTTTGGTTACATCTTTAAAAATCGCGGGGCGCTAAAGGCCTTGCTGAACAGCGCGGGTTTTACCGCCTTTTTCAAATCTATCAAAGATTATATCCAGCCCATCCTGCAACACCTTGCCCTTGCCCTTCCTTTTCTGATGGAGCTGGATCATAAACACCGCACAGCCGTACTTATCGGGGCTGTTTACTTCGTCTTATACCTGTTCACTTCGCGGGCGTCGTATCAGGCGGAAAAATTTAAATCCCTTTTTAAACGTCAAAGCAAAGCGCTCAACTTTTCCTTTTTCCTTGGCGCCGGTCTGCTCTTGATAAGCGGGCTGTTTTTTTATTCCGGGCTGACGGTGCCGGCCCTGCTCGTTTTTGTCCTGATCTATATCCTGCAAAACATGCGCAAACCAATAAATATTGCCGTTATCAGTGACAATCTTTCTTCGGGTATTATGGCTTCGGGGCTTTCCACGGAATCTCAGATCACCACCTTGTTTAGCGCGATACTGACCCCCCTGCTGGGATACTGCGCGGATTTGTGGGGAATTGGCGTCGGTTTTGTCGTGTTGGCCGGGATCATGTTGTTAATTGGTCTGGCTGCACGGGTTGATTAAAATGGGCCGGGCCTATTTAACCCTGAACCGAAGTTGTGTATATTTAGCCATGAACCTTAAACCATTTATCTAATTGAGGTCCCAATGCCCGAAAAACATTTTGAACAATTCCGTAAAAATACCATCGGTCATGATCAAACCTTTATCTCACCTTTTGGCGAGAAAAAAATCATTTATAGCGACTGGACGGCCAGCGGGCGTTTGTATGATCCGATTGAAAAAAAGATGCAAATAGAAATCGGGCCCTTTGTCGGCAACACCCATACCGAAACCTCGGTGACCGGCTCGATTATGACCAAGGCCTATCATCATGCGCTGGGGATTATAAAACAGCATGTTCATGCCAACACCGACGATGTGATTATTTCATCCAACTCCGGGATGACGGGGGTCATAAACAAATTTCAACGCATCCTGGGTTTAAAAGTCCATGAAAAACACCGCAAATGTGTCAAGTTAAAAAAAGATGAGCGGCCCATTGTTTTTGTAACCCATATGGAACACCATTCCAATCAGACATCCTGGCTGGAAACATTGGCGGAAGTACGGATTATGCCCCATGATGACCAGGGTCTTGTGGATTTAGCAGGCTTTCAAAAGATGCTTCTTGAGTACTCCGGCCGCAAAACCAAAATCGCCGCCGTGACGTCATGTTCCAATGTTACGGGAATTATAACACCCTATCATGAAATTGCCCAAATTATCCACCAGGCCGGTGGACTTTGTTTTGTGGATTTTGCCGCCTCCGCGCCCTATATCGATATCAACATGCACCCGGACCTGCCCGGTGGTCATCTCGATGCCCTCTACTTTTCGCCGCATAAGTTTTTGGGCGGCCCCGGTTCCAGCGGCGTTCTCATTTTTAACCGTGTGCTTTATAAAAACGAAGTGCCGGACAACCCGGGCGGCGGAACGGTGGACTGGACCAATCCCTGGGGCGGACATAAGTATGTGGATGATATCGAACAGCGGGAAGACGGTGGGACGCCCGCCTTTTTACAAACCATGCGCGTTGCCCTCGCCATCCGCTTAAAGGAAGAAATGGGGGTAGATAAAATTCTGGCCCGTGAAGAGGAACTCCTGGACAAAATGTGGCCCCGTTTAAACGCGATCCCAAATTTGCATGTCCTGGCGGGGCATATCCGCAAACGTCTTGGGATTATTTCATTCTATATCGAAGACATGCACTATAATTTAGGCGTGCGTTTGCTAAACGACCATTTTGGCATACAGGTACGCGGTGGCTGTTCCTGCGCCGGAACGTATGGACATTTTTTATTGCATGTCGATAAGAACCGCTCCAAATACATTGCCCAAAAAATCAACAAAGGCGACTTCTCCGAAAAACCGGGCTGGGTCCGTCTGTCCATCCATCCCACGTTGAGTGACGCCGACATCGAACATATCCTGAATGCGCTGGAACAATTGGCCCAAAACCATCGCCAATGGGCAAAGGATTATATCTATAATGTACACAGCAATGAATTTCAGTTTAAGGGTTTCCCCGACGAAGAGAAGAAACTGGTAGAAAAGTGGTTTGAAGCCATATAAAAAAGGGTTTTACCCATGACGGATAAAACCCTGGTACGAAAGGGGGGACTTGAACCCCCATGGGCTTGCGCCCACCAGACCCTGAACCTGGCGCGTCTACCAATTCCGCCACTTTCGCATTTTTTAAAAGGCATAAATTTACAGAAATGATCTTCCCAAATCAACAGATTTTTTAACCGGCATCTTTTATAGTAACGTTATTTTTTAATTATGCGTAACCGGCGTGGTTCTGTAAAGCCCGGCATCCCATTGTACGGATACGGCCTGCGGTTGATTTACGCGGCGCTTATGCCGCACAGCACGAGAAAAAACGCCAACAGATTGCCCTTTTAAAAAGCCGCACTCTTTGGCAAAAACTTTAAAGTCTTTTCCGGATAAGTTATTTATTTGTAGTGGGATAACCGCAAATAGTTAGAGCATAATTGCCGTTTATCGTGTAAATTGCAGATAGATGCCAAGGGATAAAGGTTTGAATAAGTTGGTTTCATAAGCTATATTGGTGAATAAAGGCGGATTGTTGTGGTTTACTATTATGATAGGCTTTTGCCGCAACTTGAAGAAATCATAACTCACTAAAATTATTTGGATAATTAAAGTGCTCCCAGATTTTCCTGAAATAAAACAAAAAATTGCAGAAAGACTTAATCAATATTTCGTTCAGGCTGAAAAGCAATATTCTGGATTTATATCGGAAATTCCACAAAAGAAAATAATGGAAGGTAAAAGCTCGAAATTAGTTCGAGAGAATGGGCAGTTAGTTGACAACAAAACGAAAGAGCTATCTGTAAAGATAGAAATACCGAAGCATAAATTTGAAAATTTGAATCCTACCGAAATACTTGAGTTAATTAATGATGCAGCTAAGCAAATGTCTGATCAAAAATCTATTATGGTTTTTGATGGAATTAAAAATGCCGTTGAGGAAGTCGGAAACAATATTGATTTAAAAGGTAAACAATTCAAAATACAAGACTTCTTTAAAATGCTAGAAACAATTTGGGTAGAATTTGATAGTGAGGGAAAGGCCTATTTTCCCACTTTAGTCATCAATCCAGCAACAGCAGATTCTATTAATAAAGAGATGAAAAAGTTAGAAGATGATCATGACACACAAAAACAATTTAATGAGATAATAGGAAAAAAGAGATTAGAATGGAATGAAAGAGAGAATAATAGAAAATTGGTTGGATAAAGCTTCAGAACGTTCAATCCAACAACCATTCTGTCATATGTTAGCCGCCAACGGCCATATAATTATCCATTCCACTCGTCACAGTGAAATGGAACTTGGAAAAGATATTATTACAATTGATAAGTATGGTGCTACTTGCCTATTTCAATTAAAGAATACCAATAATGGTCGGATTACAATTAGTCAATGGCGGAAGGATTTAAATTCTCAAGTTTTAGATTTAGCGACTTTACCACCAGTACATCCTTCTATCGATGCCGATAATCGGAGGAAAGCATTCCTTGTAGTAAATGGTCAAATAGACGAGGCTGTTTCTCGGGCAATTGATGATTTGAATTCTGATTTGTTAAGAAGAAATATTGGTTGTAATGTTTCAACAATTGTTCGCGGTCAATTATATGAAATGGCTTGTAATCTTGAAAATAATTTATGGCCCTCAGAATTAAGCGAGTTTAATCTATTTTTAAATTTTTTTTTGAAAGATGGCAAAGGCAATATTGATAAGAAAGATTTATCAAACCTTTTTGAAAGTATTTTTAAATTAGAAAACAATAAAAACATACCACGTCCGCAATGTTTACGTCGAATTTCAAGTGCATCTTTGCTTTGCTCCTTGTGTTTGACAAATTACTCAAACGAAGACAATTCTTTTGCTGAAATAGAGGCTTGGACTATTTATATTTCTTATGTATTCTCTTTCATTGAAAAGCATAAGATTCCATTTTCATATATTCAGAATGATTTCAATATTGCTTTCACTTCAATTAAAGATTCACTTACTCAAATTAATAAAGAATTGAAAGATCGAGAACACATAATCGAAGGAGATATACTTTCAGATCAGCCAGTATTTAGATTTAGAGTTAATATATTAATATCATTAATGAGCTTATTTTGGATATGGAGAAGATATGATGGTATAATTGAGGATAAAAGTATTGATGGGGAAATCCATTCGTTTATTAACAGATATAAAAGTAAGATTTTATTTTGGGGTGAAGCAGCTATTCCTCAATTTTTAAGTTATTATTGGTTCTTTCGAAAGACGGATGCAACCCCAGCTCCAGATTTTTTCCTGTATGGACTAATAAAAAGTATTTGTAGTCTAAATAAACTACGAAGTGAACGGGCACTGCCAAATCCTTATTATCAAGCTGAAGATCTTATGCCATATTTGTTTGGTTTTGCAAACATACCACTTGATGATAGTTTTGATGGTATGTCGTTTTCTATTGAAGGATTGCTTCATTTATTTACTAGAAAACTATGGAAGCAACGGTTAAAGCTTTTGTGGCCTGAAATCTCAAAAATAAATATTGAAGTGTTTGAGTATAAATACAAATATCATTTTTATAGATGGAATAATCGAGAAGGTTCACTTAAAAGTATTTTTTTTAAATCTAGGCAAGATTGGAAAGAACTATCAGAATCCGCTAATGAAAATAGTGGTATTAGTTTACCGCCAACAATTAAAAAATTTCCAGTATTGCTTCTACTTTTTTTGATTGTTTACCCTCATAGAATGAATGCTGATAATCTAAGATGGCTTGACACACAACTTTCAAAGGTAAATCGAGTTTTGTAATTTACACTCAAGAACTATTCTGAATATGGATTTAGTAAAAAGCAGATTAAAGTAAAACCTAAATTGTTGTTGCACCTGATCGAAAAACGCGGAGCATGTTTTAAGCTTTAAGTCAAAATTTGTTTGCCGAATTTATTCGGCAGGTGATCTCCAATCCATTATAAGTTTTATTCTTTCTTTTTTATGGGACCAATTTGAGAAATGAAGAGACTCTTATTCTTTGTAATTATCCTAATATTAGTTAACGATAGCTTTGCTAATGTTGGTGGCCGTTTTTACAAATATGGCATTGCCGGTATTGTCCCTGATGACAGTACTACAATTCTGCAAGCTACTACGTCAATTTCTTGTTCCGATAGTATTTGTATGTTTAAAACTGTATATAAAACATCATCATTAAATTCATTATTTAAAGGACGGTTTTTTGGACTAAATTTTGTCAACATTAAGATTAATAATAAACCATTTTCCTTTGATAGTTCACAAATTAAAATATTACAAGGTGACTCTTCTATTTTTAATCGTAGTTGGGTTCTTGAGAATATTACAGGCCAATATAAATATAAGTCTATTGAAATTGAAGCTAGAACAAAGGCAGATTCAACATTTATAATTAGTGGTAATTTACTTGTTAAACCCGCACATAATTGGGGTTTGGCTTTATTACAAGATATGGCATCTTTACGACATCCGTTTTTGGGTAATATTTATCCTATTGCTAATGAATATTCCATAGTCTATCTTTTTGCCCCGATTCAATCTTTTACAAGATTACAATCAGTTTCATTAGCATTTCAAGGTAAAAGTCTTTTTGTTAAAAACAGAATACTTCATTCTAATAAGTCTTATAAAAACCATACGTTCAAAAATACTACTCAAAATGATTATATCGCATTTACAGATTCAATTCCCGAAGCTGTAGAATATCGTTTTTCTAAAGATGATAGTTTGTTAATTAGAAAACACAATTATTTATCACTTGGCGGGCCAGTTGGATATCTTGGTAAAAAGTCAGGTAAGTTCTTTTATGAATTAGGATGGGAATTTGCTATCAATCCTTCTCAATTCATATCAATTCTACCTTCTGTTAACTATTCTGTTAGTCCAAATGAGTCATACTGGAATTACGGATTGAGATTATTATTTATTGGCTATAATGCAGGAATACTTTATAATGAAAAAAAAGAATTAGATTATTCAATAGGAATATCACTCGGTGTATTGGGCATAGAATTTCGCTCAAAAACATTACTTTTACAATTGTCATTCTAAATAGGTTCTCTTAGAGGATAATATAACAAAACAAGGTATAGAAATGCGGGCAGGAAATTTTAGAGTGATAGAATAACCAATATTTTATTTATGAGTAATGTAAAAATATCCATACGTTTTTTTGATGATCGCAAGGTGCGTACTGTTTGGGACGAAGAAAATGCCAAATGAAAAACGGTAAAAAAGAAACAGCATACGACCAATTCGAAAACAACAAACCGCCAATCGAGTAGGCGGCGATAAAACATATCCCCTTCCGTACAATCCTTCCAGGGTGATGGTTGTGTTAAGAATCGGGCTACTTACCACCCCACACCTAAGGGACTTGCACCATCCGGATCAGCTAAAAATTAATCCGTGCAGTCTTTTCATCCAGCTAATCCGTGAATCAAACTATTTGGCGCCCAAAAGAAATATTTCCCCGTTCATCATAGCCGGCATCACGGATTGGTACGGATTGAATGATTTCGCGGAGGCCCTTTTCTTTATGATCAAATATTTATTAAGCGCTATATGTCTGTAAGTATAATTGATTCGCTTCAGCTTTTGATATAGCTGAATCGTAACAAAATATAAGAAATTGTTCTTATACCGCCAGATCAGAGAGATAAGAACAACAACTATACACAACCCTTGTTGCCAATACAAAACAAAAGAAAACCATAAGTAAGAAGTAAATATTAATTGATTGTAGGTAAATTATTATTTACCTTTTTTAAACATATGAGAAAAAAAATAAAAATGATTGTTGAGAAAACAGATACCGGATTTTCGGCATATTCAGAAGATTACCCCATTTTCACCACAGGAAAAACCGTTCCCGAATTAA
>CAYWBI010000087.1:0-15848 GCA_964456445.1 uncultured Calditrichaceae bacterium | reverse complement strand
CCACTATTTTAGTTCAGGCGTTTGGCCTTGACAGCAAAGGGCGTGGTTTTAATATGTGACATTTTAACCGGACACTAATGATTTTACTTAAGTAATTAAAACCCTCCCGGTTTTTCGGGGTGGCTTGTATGAAGATAGGCCGGCGCAGATTTTACCCTGCACCGGCCCATGCTACGCACTTATTGAAAAATATGAAGCATAGTAATTCTTTAAGATAATCATTCATCAGTGATTCAAATACAACGGCGCATCCGGCCCAACTGGAATACCGATCAACAGCCAAACGATCAACAACAGCGACCAGATTATGGTGAAGACCAGCGTATAGGGCAGCATGGTCGATATCACCGTGCCAATACCGGCTTTTTTATCATAGCGGGCCATAAAGGCCACGATCAATGCAAAATAACTCATCATCGGTGAAATGATATTTGTTACGCTATCGCCAATCCGGTATGTGGCCTGAACCAGTTCCGGGCTATAGCCAAGCAACATAAACATGGGTATAAACACCGGCGCCATGATGGCCCATTTTGCGGATGCGCTGCCCATAAACATATTTATAACCCCCGAAAGAAAAATAAAGGTCAGCATCAGGGCGATATCGCCAAGCCCGGATGATTTTAACAGTGTGGCGCCTTCAATCGCTATGATCAACCCCAGGTTGGTCCACTTAAAATAGGCCACAAATTGAGCCGCAAAAAATACAAGCACAATATAAATCCCTAAGGTTTCCATGGATTTGCCCATGCCGTTCATAACATCGTTGTCGCTTTTGTAGCTGCCCGAACCGATGCCATAAGCAATGCCCGATAGCGCGGCGGAGATAAATATAAAGGCCACAATGCCCTTCATAAACGGCGAATGCAGGATGCCCCCTGTCTCCGGGTTGCGCAGATAGCCGCTGTCCGGTATAACGCCCCAAAGCAGAAAGACAATAAAAACCAGCGAGGCGATGGCTGCATAAAGCAGACCGCGTTTTTCTTCAGAGGTAAGTTTACGGATTTCTTCAGGTTTTTCATCACCTTTATAGACGCCGAGCCGCGGCACAACAATCTTTTCTGTAACCCAGGTACCACCGGCAGCAATAAAAAATGTGGACGCCGCCATAAAGTAGTAATTTGCAGCGGGGTTTACCAAATAGGCCGGATCGATGATACGCGCGGCTTCTTCGGAAAGACCGGCCAGCAAGGGATCGATCGTTCCAAGTAAAAGGTTGGCGCTGTACCCGCCGGAAACACCTGCAAAGGCCGCGGCCATCCCCGCGATGGGATGACGGCCCAGAGCCAAAAATATGATTGCGCCCAGGGGGACAAGCAATACATAGCCCACTTCGCTGGCCGTGTTGGATAGGATGCCGGCCAGAACAATGACAAAGGTCAATAAACGTTTTGGCGCGGAAACAACCAACAGCCGCAGGGCCGCCGCAATCAATCCGCTGCTCTCGGCAATCCCGATGCCCAACATGGCCACCAGCACCGTGCCTAACGGGGCAAATCCCGTAAAATTTGTGACCATCTTTTGCAGGATCAGATGTAATCCATGAACCGACATTAAGTTTACCGGACGGATAATCTCCTTGGTCCCGGGATGAACAACTTGTAAATCAAAGAGGCTGGCAATACCGGAGAGGATGATGACCCCAACGGCAAACAGAAAGAACAGGGTCGCCGGGTGCGGCAAGGCATTACCTACTTTTTCCACCAGGGACAAAAACCGGTCAATATAATTTTTCTTTCGTACAGACATTGTTTCTCCAAAATTTTTAATATGGTCAGAGTTGGCAAATAAAGATAGGCACTGACGGTCAAACATTCAATATTTATGTATTCAATTATGCGATTTGCCCCGCGTTTTGATAAAGAACAACCGCTAATCTTCTGAGGCCGCTGATTTCCCAGCATGCCTTTAGCGCACATACCCGCTGTTTTTTATAAACATGGAAATAAGATACGTCAAATCGTTCCGCACAATGCAAACTCAGGAAATATGGCGCTTTATCTGTGACGATACGGCTTTTCCCCTATCCCTGATTTTCTTATATTTTAAACCATGTTAAGCAGCATGAACAAACAATGCGCTCTTTTTCAAGCCCTATTTCATTCATGAAAAAAACACTTATATTTATCGCTTCTTTTTGTACCCTTTCCGGCGCTCTCCGCTCGCAGGACCCCACCCTGTTCCAGGCCTTTTACTGGGATGTGCCCAGTGGCAGTGTGTGGTGGGACTCCCTAAGCGTAAAAGCCACCGACCTGGCAACCCACGGCGTAAGCAAGGTGTGGTTTCCGCCGCCCTTTAAAGGCGCCAGTGGCGGTTACGACATGGGCTACGGTATCGCCGATCATTTCGACGCCGGTGAATTTGACCAATACGGATCGGTGGATACGCGCTTTGGCAGCCGCGCCCAACTGGAATCGGCCCTTGCTGCCTATCATAACCTCGGCGTGGAGGTGATCTGTGATATCGTGATGAACCACACGCTGGGCGGAAGCCTGGAACTCAATTCCTATGTACATGATTATGTCATGGCCGACCGCTATCCGCTTTATCCCTACGGCAATTATATGTACGTGTGGAACAACGCCCCGGCGGAAACCTATTACCTAAAAATCAGGGCCGGGGCAAATGACTTTTCGGAAACGGCCCAGGACGACCGGGTCGGTTATTATTCCCTTCGGCCGTGGTTCACAGACGCGGGCGGGCAAAATGCGGACGGCCAGCCCCATTGGTACGAATGGAATATCGGCGACGGCGATTCCGGCCCCTTCGATTCCTATTATATTGATTTGCCGGGACGGGTAATGGAAGGAAACATTGCCAGCGTGGGCGATGTGGATGAATACAACATTGTGCATAACGGCGGCTATATGGAGCTTAAGCTTTGGTCCAGCGACGCCGGGGGCGACCGTGATTTTAAGATGTTCGAGCTGTACAATTCCAATGGTGATAACGTCACGGACAGCATGAAAATCCATACCTGGACAGCCATGACGCCCGCCAGCGGACGCTTCCCGAAATCCGCGATCAACTATCATCCCAATCCCACGCATAACGACATCCTGCCCGATTACCATGACCCCGTGTTTGGCCAGGACCTTTGCTATTACTCCGGCAATACCGGCGACAGCCTTAAGGCCTGGGGCAGTTGGCTGACCAATACACTGGGCTTTGACGGTTACCGTTTTGATGTGGCCAAGGGCATGGACCCTTATTTTGTTGCCGACTGGATGAACCAACCGGCCATGCAAAACCGCTATGGCGTAGCCGAGGACTGGACCGACGCCGCCTCCATCGCCTATTGGGTGAACACCGTCAACACCAATCTGACAGGCAATAAAACCATGACCGCTTTCGACTTCCCGCTTCGTTATGCCCTGCAAAGCATCTGCGACGACCCCAATTATGACGTGCGTAACCTGCACGGCGCCGGTTTGTACAATAACGGCCTCGACGGACCGTCCATCACCACCTTTGTCAACAATCATGATGTCTGGCGGCCCTATACCTCCGCGCATGACCCGATCATCAATGACCTGATCCTGGCCTATGCCGTGGTGATGACCAATCCGGGCACGTCCACTATATTCTGGCCTGATTACTACGGTGGTACCTGGTACAGTTCCGACAGCACGCAATTTTTTACCATGAGCGGGCTAAAGCCGCAAATTGATAACCTGCTGGAAATCCGGAACGCCTTTGTCTCCGGCGCCTTTCACAAACTCAGTGAAATCGGCGGCCCGGTGTATAAAGCGGCATCCGATCGCTATGGCGCGGACTATTCGGGGGCCGAAACGCGTCTGTATATCACCGAGCGGGAGGGCGGCGCGGCAGGCTCCAGTGGTGGCTCGATCCTGGTGGTCAACACCCATCCCACGGAGGCGCTTGGCGCCTGGGTAACGGTGCAAAACAGTATCGGCGCCACAACCTTGCAGGATTACACCGGCAATAACAGCGGGCAGGAAACAATCGCCGCCGATGGCCGGGTGTTTGTTTATGCCGGGCCGCGCAGTTACAGTATTTGGGCCAAGGCCGGGGAAGATATCTCTTTGGCGGTGGAAGTGACCTCTTTTACGGCAACGCCCGCGGAAGGGGCGGTAAGGTTAAACTGGCAGACCGCTTCCGAAACCGACAACGCCTGGTTTGATATCGAACGGCGTCGGGAAAGCGGGGCCTATCGAAAGATCAACCCACATCCGCTCTATGCGAGGGGCAACAGCGCCGGGGCCGGCTATACTTTTCTGGATTCCACCCTGTATGCGCCGGGCTTTTATAGCTATCGGCTGATCGATGTGGCGATCAACGGCAAAAGGACCACGCACGAAGCCAGGCGGATTTATTTCAGTCCCACGGCCCCGGCCCGTTTTGAGCTGGAACAGAATTGCCCCAATCCCTTTAACCCGCTTACCACCATCCGCTACACTCTTGCCCATCGTGGGAGGGTTCAATTGACCCTGTTCAATGCCGGCGGCCGGGAGATACGCCGTTTATGGGACAGAACGGAAAATGCTGGCAGGCACCGTTACCGCCTCGACGCCGCACGTTTCCATTTGGCCAGCGGCATTTACTACTACCGTCTGAAAAGCGCGGATGGGCAGGCGGTCCGAAAATTCCTGCTGATAAAGTAGAATAGCCGTTTTCGGTCGGTAAACGGACAATTACGGGAAATAGCCTTTATATTAAACCAATCGGGGGGTATAAGGGAAGAGACAGATCAAACTTAAATCCGAAGTTTTTTCTGCTTGCGATGGGCATCCATAAAAGTGATTTCAAATGTTCGTTTAAAAATATCGACCCGCAGAACGCATTCATTTTTTTCTTTTTTCCAGGCCATCTGTAAGTGTCCTCTTTGAGGTTCTTCCACGCAAAAGTCACCATCGAAGGCATCATAGCTGTTTCTGAAGCGGATCAGTTTTAATAAGCGCGCTACAACGTTTTTCTTTAATGCGCTTGCAATTTCGTCCCGTGTAAAATTATGCCGGTTAATATCCCGTCCTTCCCCGATGCGAACAGCGTCCGCATCATTTTCACCGGCCAATAGCCCAACATAATAAACCTGCGGGATACCCGGGGTGAAAAACTGGATGGCCCGGGCCGCAAGATAGGCGTCGTCATCACAGCCCATGGCCGAATAATATGTGCTTCTTATCTGGTGCACATCAAATCCATCTTCCCCTTTATACCTGTCGGCAAATATTTTACTCAGGTTGCCTCCCTGCCGCAAACAAACATCAACCACTTTACGCGCGTCATCTATATCAACAATGTCGTTCAGATCAGGGATAAGCGGAATGCCGTCATGACAATCCAGCATTGTAAATTGATTTTTGGGACACGCTGCAAGATGCCCGGCCAATTTGTGGCTTGTATTACAAACGAAGGCTTCAAGCACCAAATAAGGCAAAACAAAATCATAGGTATTATAACCATGATCGGACAATTTTTGCTGGATGGAATGATGGGCATGGATTTCCGGCAGCAGTTCTATATCCATTTTACGTGCAATATGTGACATCCATGACAGAAAACCATATATATCCGGCTCAACAAAAAAACAACTTGTGCCCGCTTTTTTCACGATAAAACCGACAGCGTCCAAGCGCACCATCTTTATACCAAATTTGCCAAAATGCGTCAGAAAGCTGATGAAGAGTTTTTTACCGGCCTCGGAATTTATATCCAGATCAATTTGCTCCGATGGATCGGTTTTGCCAAAGGTTGTCCATATTTTTAAAGATTCACCGCTCGCTTTAATTTTGTAGGTCGAAAAAGGCTCCGGGCGGCGCAGGAATATTTTATCGAAATCATCTTTATCAATACGGCCACCGGGCCAAACTTTGTTCAACGTTATAAACAGATCGGCATAAGGCGATTCAAAACCATGTTGCAAAAAATCCTGAAAATAAACCGATTTTCGGGATATATGATTTGCCATGAGGTCAAGCATCACATCATATTCATCGGTTAAGGCTTTAATGTCTTTCCAATCCCCGAAGCGCGGCTCAATCTCCATATAGGTGATTGGCGCAAAACCGCGGTCCCCGGAAGAAACAAAAGGGGGGAGGATATGGATGCCGCCCTGAAATACATCGGGCAGATAGAAATCCAGTACCTGCTTTAACTCTTTGAGGTCGCCGCCCAGACTGTCCGGGTAGGTTATTAGTTGTACTTTATTTTTAACGGCCATTTACAAAACTGTTCCTGATCTTCTTTACCGGAAGATAACATCATAATCTTTTGAAATCACAAAATCGGCCAATTGCATATGCCCGGCAATAATCATGTGTTCCAAAACGAGTATATTTTCGACAAAGGGGTCGAACGCTTCGTTCCCCCTGTTTCTTTTTTGACGATGGGCCAGTGTATCCAGCCGGTTTCGATTTATGAAGATGCGTGTTTGCACGTTTTTCAACAACGATGTATATGTGCCCTCGGCAATGACAACATCGATATCTTTAAGCGATATTGTTTCCGTACCGATAATATTTTTGTCATAGTCAACGAGCGGCTTTGTAAATTCGGCTTTTCCCTGTAACGCCGCATCAAGATTGTTGTCCAGCCCCATCAGGTTTACCTCTACATGCGGGCCTAACCACTCTGGGTCATTGCGCCTTTTTTGGTCATTTAATTTTGGCGGCAGGTAAAAATAATCATCCTGCGCAAGGATAGCCGCATTAAGCCCCACCCGTTGCAATTCTTCGGCTATCGCTTCTGCCGTCTCGGATTTACCGCTGCCCGATTCTCCGGCCACGGCCAAAGTATAAGGCTTGGAAAAGGTTTTTATTTTTTTTAGCAAGAACGGAAGAATCCTGGCAGCCACTTTGTGGTGGTGTTCGCCGACAACAATAATATCACCTTTCATAGCATCCTTCCAACAGTATTGAATGTCCTTTTTCTTACCAAAAGGCAACCACAAGAATGATGGTTATTATGCCAAGTAAAACCGATAGGACACGATAATTCTTATAAAATGGCAATTTGGACAATTCTACTGATTCGGTATTGTAGAACGATTTTGTCCAAACCAGTTTTGTGTTTACGGTCATCGGCATTTTATAACTGACAACAATCAGGACCAGAAAACAGACAACGAACAAGATCGGTGCGATATATAAAAAATGAACGTCTGTCCAGTGCAGAAATTCATTGGTCGCAAAAAACAGGACGCCCAAAACACCGCCTATTATCAAGCTGGCATAAGCGCCGTTACTGTTTGCTTTTTTAAAGAAGATACCTGCAAGGAACATGGCAACCACGGGAGGAACAGTATAAGATAAGACTTTTTGCAGATATTTGAACAACGACCCGAAATGTCCGATTTGTGGCGCCCACAGAACTGCAAAGATCATAAAAGCAAAGGTAACCCAGCGACCAACCTTTAACAATTCGTTGCTGGATAAATTCGGCTTCATCATCCGGACAAAGTCCATTGTAACCAGGGTTGACGCTGAATTAAGGGTCGAATCAATTTGAGACATCAGCGCTGCAATAAATCCTACAAGAACAAGCCCTAATACCCCGACGGGAAGCAAGTTAAACAACAAGGTTGGATAGACAAGGTCCGGGTTTTTCAGCGCCGGATACAATATAAGGGCAAATATACCGGGAAGGACCATAATAAACAGTTCGGGAAGTTTCAGAAAACCCGCGAAAAGTACGCCCCAGCGTCCGTGTTCCACGGTCTTGGCGCTTAAAACCCGTTGGACCATAAATTGATTGGTGCACCAAAAATAAAAACCAAGGATGGGCAGGCCGGTGAGCAATCCCAACCAGGGGACGCCGGGATCGTCCAGAGGACGAATGAGGCTTAACAGATGAGCGGGCACGGTGGTGGTCACCGCGTCCCAACCGCCAATTTTATCAAACGCAATGACAGAGATGATCACCGAGCCGATAATTAATAAAACAGCCTGGATCGCATCCGTATAAATCACAGCCGCCAAACCGCCTGCAATGGTATAAACACCGGCTATGATCGCCAATATGGTAATGGTTTGCCATATTGGGATTTCGGGGAAAATCAATTTTAACAGCAGTCCGCCCGCATATAGACTTCCGGCCGTATCAACAATTATATTCAAAAACAAAGTGAGCAATGAAAAATAGACCCTTGCCCGTTTATCATAGCGCAACTCGAGATACTCAGGCATGGTATATACCTGGCTTTTTAAAAGGAATGGCAGGAAGAAAATCGAGAAGAAAATCAAAATGATTACCGCAAACCATTCATAATTAAAAACGGAAATCCCCGTGCTGTATGCGTCACCCGCAAGACCAATAAGGGTTGTGCTGGAAATATTGGATGCAAACAAGGAAATACCGATAAAGAACCAGGTCATGTTCCGCCCGGCAAGAAAATAGTCTTCGGCATTTTGGTGTTTTTTCCCTAAATGTAAACCAAGCCAAACAACAAATATTAAATACGCGCCTATAATGATAAGATCAATTTCATGCAAATGTGCAGTGGGCATTGTAAACTCTCTGTTATAATTGGAATTCTCAAAGAAAACTTCCAGCCACCATATTTAATTGATGGCTGAAAGTATGGTCAGCAGGCCCTGAACCCCTTAATTCCAGGTTCAGCACATGCAGCATGGCATTTAAAACAGACTAAAAACTATAGCCAACGCTCAGGCTAAGGGAGCGCCCGGCAATTGAGCGCCCACGAACATAATTGACCTGATTATCGACAATACTGCCTTCTTCTGCTTCGGTTACACCAATGGAATTCAACAGGTTGTTTCCGTTAAGAGATGCATAAAAATTATCCGTTATACTAAATTGGACAAATGCGTTGACATACATATAGGCCGGCAGAACCAATTGATTTCCATCCTGGGTATAAGCCTTGGTTTGGCCAATGAAACTAAGCCCAAGCGAATGGCGGCCTATGGAATAACTGGGGCTGATGCTGTACATAAGCGCTGCCTGACGGCGTGGGGTATTCCCCTTGTTCACCCCTGAGGTGATCTCGGCGTTTGTGTAAGTAAGCCCTCCCCGGAGGCCGATATCTTCCATCTGGTAGGCACCTTCAATTTCCACTCCATATGCTTGATAATCATTTTTAATGATCTTTTGGGTTGTTGCCTCAAAACCGCCTTCCTCGCTAGTATTGGCCATAAAACCGGTAACAAACAAACCGCCATTTGTAAAGAGTTGTTTGTAGCCCAGTTCAGCCTGATCGATCATATCCTTGGCATTCAATGTTGTACCGCCGGTATAAGGCAGCCCCGCGAACAGGAGACGGTCGGCTTTGGCAGATCCACCACGGCTATAACGGCCAAAAACGGCCTGGTCCTCATTAAGCTTAAAATTTGCCCCAAAGGAATAAGAAACATAGTTATAATCGTAATCAACAGGGGTGCGGTTCGCATTGTCAATTACAGAAACACTTTGCTCATTTGGAGAGATTACACCATCTTGGTTAACATCTATTGAATCCTGTACAGGCCCGGCGAAACTTCCTCTTACAAAACCATTGTCGAACCGGATACTGGCGTCCATGTTCAGGGATTCATTCAGTTTTACGTCCGCGCTGATATAAGGCGCCTGGGTCACATATTTTGTATCATAATTTCTCTGGCAACAATTTCCCCAAGCGGGCACACCGTAGGCATAAAGCCCGTTCTGACTGTAATTTGTGCCGTCTGCCGCATAAACATCCAGGGTTTTTGCACCATCCCCGTTCACGTCCGTCACGAAAGACGTCCACAACCAGGACATGGAAATGGTTTGACGTGACAAATAATAACCAGCTGTTACGTTGGCCGCTCCAAGTTGTTTAGAAACTTTTAGATCATTGGACATGATATTGAAATTATTGAGTTCAGTATCAAACATGTGGATACGCAGGGCCAGACCGTTACCGGCATTACCCGAGCCAAAAGGGGTGCCATCGCTATACTTTAATGTGGCCCCGGCGCCTGCAATGGATTCCGCGATTGAGCTTCCGCTTGCTACTTCCGCGGGAAATGGCGATTCGAAACGACCGGAATTAAAAGAAAGCCTGCCCCGGTTTTCAAGCCGCCAGCCATCGCCCAGTTCCCGTAAGAATTCGATACCCAAAGAGGTTGACAGAGGGTGCATGCCATCCGATATATCCACACGACGGCGGGTGCCTGAACCATCCAGCCCGGTATTTTCTAATAAATATGGGCTGTGCATTGTTCCCTTAACCGCATCAAAGCCCTTTATCGACGTCCATGAAGGCGAACCGTTACTACCTGTTACTTTCATGGGCATGGGCATATAGGCAATGGCCCGGTCATTAAGATATTTAAAATAAACACGGGCATAACCGCCATCAAAAAGCTTTGTAACGTTCATCTTAAACTGGCCGCCAAAGTTACCGGTATATCCGGCGGTCCGTGGTCCGTCACCCTGACGGAAAAAACCGCCCATATGAAAGCTCATGGCCTCGCCAAATGGGGAGCCATATTCAAAATCCGTGCGGGAAGACATATAATCCAATCCTGTGGTTATACCAACGCTTCCACCGGCAACAGCCCCTGTTTTACTTATTAGGTTTATAATGCCTGCCGGGGAATTACTGGCCATTGTGGAAGCCGAACCGCCACGGATGGCCTCAATACGGGCAACGTTGTAGTCTGCCCTTAAAAAGATATCCGAGGTGGCAAAGGCAATGTCCCCAAACTGCAAAACAGGCAGGCCATTTTCCTGAAGTTGTAAATATTTGGACCCACCAGCCGAAATTGGAACGCCCCGTACGGTAATGTTTGTATTACCGTCACCACCGGACGATTCCGAACGTACACCCGGGATGGTTTTAAAAATTTCGGCTGTGGTCCGTGGGGTCGCTTTTTCAACATCCGACATATTTAATGTAGATATGGACACACTGGATTCAATTTTTGACACCGGGTTTACAACACCAGTGACAACGACGGCGCTTAAACCAAGCATGTCTGTTTCCATCATAAAGTTTTCCGACAACGTTTCCCCTGCCTTAACTTCTACATCCTTGGAAATCGACTTATAACCGATATACTCGACTTTGAGCACATATTCCCCCGGATCGACATTTTCGATAACATAAAACCCCTCGGCGTCCGTGGCGCCCCCAAAGGTTGTGCCTTGAAGATAAACATTAACGCCGGTAAGCGGCCCCTTGGCGTCTTTTACGCTCCCGGCTATTTTTCCGGAATTGGCGCTTTGTGAATATGCCAGAACAGGCAACACAAGCAACAAAATGGCCAAACCGGCCAGTGATTTCCTGTAACATCCAAACATAGAATACCTCCTATTTGTGTATTTATAAAATATGGGATTAAAGTGAGTGTGTCGTGCATGGAATATAGACAAGAAGCATGCCAAAGCATAAATTGCCCACAAACCCCTTTCATGGGCGAGTACAAACCATCAGAGAGGCAATGCATATTGGTAAAAGTTATAAAAAATAGAACAAAAGTTATAAAAGATATAACCTATTTGAGGTTGAGGTCTTTTAATATCTTATGAAAATTGGATTTCGCAATACCCAAATTACGGGCTGTTTCCGCATCTGTACTAAAAAGCCCCAATGCAGTGGATACATAGTGTTTACGAAATTTCTTTTCTGCCACTTTTAAAGGTAAAATATTTTCCCGGCCAGAAAGAAGCATGGCATCGTTTTCAAATGCCTTTTCCAATTGGTTGCCCAGGGCCAGCCGGACAATGTTCATATCAATCAACCCGGTTTGCAGCAAAAGCATACGAAGAACAAGGTTCTTCAATTGGCGTACATTTCCGCCCCAGGAGAAACCTTGTAAAAAATCGCTGGCATCTTTGTCGAACTCAGGCTGGGGAATAGCATGGGTGGCACAAAACCGCAGCATAAAGTAATTTATTAATTCCCTGATGTCTTCCTGACGTTCCCTTAAAGGCGGGATATAAATATTCAGTATATTTAAACGATAGAATAAATCTTCCCTAAATTTTCCTTCTTTAACCAATACCGTCAGATTTTTATTGGTTGCGGCAAGTACCCGTACATTTACTTTAAGCTGTTTTTTTCTACCAATCTTATCAACCTCACCCGATTCCAGTACGCGTAACAGCTTTGCCTGCGTAGCCAAACTTAATTCGGCAATCTCATCTAAAAAGAGCGTGCCTTTGTCCGCTTGTTCAAAAAAGCCTGTTTTATCGCTTCGGGCATCTGTAAAAGCCCCCTTCTCATAGCCGAACAATTCACTCTCGAACAAGCTGTCCGGGATCGCGGAACAATTTACAGTTATAAAATTCTCGAACCGTCTTTTACTGCTATAATGGAGATGGTTTGCTATCAATTCCTTGCCTGTGCCGGATTCCCCGGTAATTAGAACCGATGCATCAATATCCGCATATCTTGATATCAAAAATTTTATTTGATTTAGACCGGATGACTTTCCAATCAATTTTTTTTCTTTTAAAATGATATTGATTTTGGCGTCCAGTCTGTCCATGGAACGATTGCGTTCCCTTAATAATATCGTTTTTTCTTTTTGAAGGATATTTTTTTCATAGGCATTCTGAATTGCCAGTACAAAATCCGTTGGCTGATAGATGTACTCTTCAATATCCACCGGGTTCTTGGTGCCAAACCATGAAGCCCCGCTTTCAATCAATTGCACGGCAAATTCAACATCGGCCTGATTTAAGGTCATTTTGGTTATTATAACAATCTGCAGGGCTTCGGATATTTTTTTTATCTCACTGATCAGCTCGATGCCATATAACCCACCGGATATCTGATAATCCAGAACGATCACGTTATAAAGCTCCGGTTGGGCATTGATAAGCTCCAGGGCAGCCTTACCGGAAGAGACGATATCGCGTATGACTATTTGTTTTTTATAGGGCCGCAGGGTTTTCTTAACCCGTATAACATCAAATTCTTCATCTTCAACCACTAATAGCTTGATCACATTTTTCATTATCATTACTCTTTGGATATCGGGACAACAATCGATATGACCGCTCCGCCCGAATTATTATTGGCATCGAGGGCCCAACCACACTTCTTACAGTTTTCATAGGCAATATAGCAACCATACCCGGAGTTTGTCGGCCCCTTCTGCTTTGTACTATGTTCCAGGAATATTTTTTTTACCCCAACCGTATTACACTCCAGAAGCGCTTCATCAATACCAGAACCGTTGTCTTTAATTTGGATTAGAATCTCCCCTTTAGCTGGATCATAAGACGTGCTTATATAAACGGTCACCTTTTTTGCCTTGTTATGTTGAATGGCATTATTGATCAACGGCTCTAATATCTCCCATACAACAAATTCATTTACGTGAATTAATGGAAGTCCGGTTTGACAATCCATAACAAATTGGTGGTTTGGGTCTTGCTTATATACACGTCTAAAAATATGCCGCACAATAAAATCCAGCACCTCGTTTATATCTGTATTAAAACTGGGATTACGAATAACCGACAGCGGTGGGTTGATAATTTTCATATCGTAAATAACCCGTCCGATAAAATTGATATATTTGTTGATTTTATTCTTGCTTTCCCTACTGACCGCAGCGGGTAACTTTTGCATATCTTGTTTTATAAAACCAATTATTTTTTCCATCTTGTGATGCGCGTGATATATGCGTTGTACAAACATATTTTCTTTACGGCTCTCGATATCGAGCGTTAATTTTCTCTCCCTTTTTTTATACAAGAGTTCCTGCGCGGTATCGCGTTCGTCTTTTAAATAGTTTGTCATTACAAACATTGCCAACAAGCCCAAAAAAATTAGAATTGAAAATAAGGCGCCTGTTTGCCGGAATGAACTGATGAAAGCGCTTTCAATTTTATCCAGTCCGGGATTAATTTTCATATAAACTGCACCAACAACTTCGCCCTTAAGGGAAAAGGGGACCAGGAAATAAAAAATGCTGCCCTTCTCGGATTTATACTGACTGGCCTCATCGGTAAATAACTGTTGCGAAACATGCGCATACCATTGGTGTATCTCATGATCAAACGAAATGTCCTCGGAGGTGGGCGTTTCCTTTTTTACGACCGCATCGAATAGTTCAGCCCCGGTCTTGTAAAACCGGACATTTGTACCCTTTCCAAGAATAATGGAAAAATCATCGACACTTCTTTGCAGGTTTTGCTGAAATATTATAAAATCAATGGCCTCAATCGTTGCTTTTTCCAGACCAATTTGGGGATTGGGCGTTTCGAGAACACGTTGGAACAAAAGTTCAATGGAGGAAGTCGTTTGATCGGCCATCCTTTCCGCGACATCCCATCGATAATAATCCATTACGCGGCCAATCAACTTTTCGGTGTTGTAATTATTGATGATCGGGATAAGGGTTTGCGAAACTACAATAATTATTAAAATTATAAAAAAATGATATATTTCAAAATGGAACAACTTTTCATATTTCTTCATTGCCAATTCCGCATATTATAGATCATTCTGGGCCTTTCTGGCCAGGTTCAATTCGTCATCAATGCTTCGGTTGCCTTGCAACATTTGGTTTAATAACCGGGCATATATTTCCGAGATTCGCGTATAATCCACATTGGCCGGGCGCCTGATGCTGTTTTTTATCCAACCTTCCTTAATGATCCTGGCCAAATGACCATTCCTGCTTGGCAAGGATAAATCAATCGTATTCAGCACGGGCATGTTACACCCCATCTTATACAACTCATTTTGTGCCTTTTCCGAAATTACAAATTTTAGAAATTCGGCCGCTTCTTTTTTATTGCGGGAATATTTGGAGATAATCAGGTTCCATCCACCAAGTGCGGATAGAGGCGGGCCTGATTTATCCCGTGGAAGCGCCGCCATTCTCAATTGCTTCAACTTTAAATTCAGGTTCTTTGGAAATTTAAGGTTACAAATATTGGTCACCCAACTTCGAATAAACAAAAAGTCATTCTTAAGGCCGTAGGTAAAGGAAGCTTCCTCATCAAAATGTAGTGACTGCTGGGAAATAATATGCCTTGAGTGGAACAGGGAAAAAATACTTTTATTCAATTCAAAAATTTTTTTTCCGCTAAAATTAAATTTATTCCCATCAAACATTTTCACCCCTTTACCGGCGCCTATTTCCAAATAATTGCAAATCAAACCTTCGTAAGCCTTGGCCTGCACAACATAGAAAGGCTTGCTCCGAGAGTACGTGTTTTTTAAACGCGCCATTTCATCCCAGGTGATGCCACGTCTTAGTATTTCCCGCCATTTTTTATGATTTGTGATTTGAGCCAGGATGTCCCCGCGGTAAAACAAAACGCCTATATCATAAAAAAAGGGGATGGCGTACAATTGACCGCCATCGTAACAAGCAGGTAAGAGTTCAGGATAAATATTGGTCAAATCTTTTTTGGCAAAATATTTAGTTAATGGCTCGGACCATTTTACAAATCGTGGCAACCAAATATAATCGATGGCAAAAATATCCACCTTGCTCCTCTGGGTGCTCAGGTTACGGGTAATCAACGCTTTTCTTTTGTTTGTATTGAGTTTATGATGGTCTAAATTTATGGGAACAACCTTTATATACCCCTTATTCTTTTTATTAAACTGTTTGATAATTAAATTGTGCGCGGCGGTCATATTATCTGCGAAAAAAATTGTTTTTTCTTTATTATCCTGGTTGGCCCGTAAATTTAAAGGAACAAAATAAATAAATACCGAGGAAACAACACCAAACGTAATGATGGCATAGACGGCGTTTCTGACCAACATAATCGAGCGGGTTTTCATATCATTCTTCGCTTTAATAATTTATAACATCCCAGGGGACGCCATCTGCATCAACGACTCACAGATACTAATATCTATGGAAATTAATCTGATTTTCACAATTCTTTTTCTGTGGGAAGAATAATCGATTTCATCCATACTCGCA
>CAYWBI010000086.1:0-15849 GCA_964456445.1 uncultured Calditrichaceae bacterium | reverse complement strand
TTCTTAAAGTAAGAAGGGGGCCCTTTTATTTCATAACTTTTTAACATAATAGCTTAGCGTCTTCGCGGTAAAACCTTTACCGTATAAAAAAACACATTGCACCCATTTTGGGTATAAGCAAAAGGCATCGATGCGCCAAAAAAAGCGGACCGGTATCAGTTTAAGGGGGTGATGCTAAAGCCCTTAAAATGGGTGATCACCGGACGGTGGTCCGATACATCATTCCGATACCCGCTGATATCGTTGTCGATATACAGTACATGTGTGGAGCCAGGGCCATATTCGCCCATGCTATCGCGGCTAAGCATGATATTGTCGATGATGTTGCCGGCAGAACCGCCGATATAGGAGGTCTCCTGTAAACCGGCGGTCAAAAAACTGTAGGCCGGTCCCTGCTTCAGGAAGGCTTCAAAAACATTGTCCGCGGGCGGGTCGTCCACATCGTCGTTCCAATCGCCCAAAACAATAAAATCCGGGTCGGCGCCATTGCTGATTTCAGATGCAATATAACTTTGCAATTTGTCGCAGGCCGATTTACGACGGGCCTGGTTCGCTGGTTCTGGAAATGCTTTGAGATGCAAAACAATGATGCTGAAATCGAACTTTGTATTATCTTTGTCTTTCAGTTCCACAAATGCCTGTAATGGCGGACGCGGAAAAGCGTAGCTGTCATTGGTGAAAATATTATGTACGCTGCTTAGGCTGATGAGTTGGGCATTATAGAGTATTCCGGTTTTTTGATAGCTGCCGTCACTGTATGTATCGGAAGATAGCACACCCTGCCAGCCGGGAAGTGAATCCAGCAGGGTATTAAAGGCGTCTATACTGGCTATTTCTTCCACGCCGATCATATCCACCTTGATGGCCCGGATGATATCCTTTACTTTATTAACTGTGGCGCTGCCATTTTTAGGGTAATTTTCGATGTTCCAGGTAGCAATATCAAAGCTGTCATTGCTGCCAACAGGGTCCACCACCGGTGGTTTTTGGTTTGTATCCGGGCCGGTAGTACGGGTGTTACAGGAAAATAGCAGCAGGGCGCCAAACAGCATAAATATGAATTGAGTCAACAGGTGTTGTCGTGTTTTGAATTTCATTTTTTTATTTCTTCCAAAGTTTTAATAAATTCCATTTCTATGTTTTACTAAACGTGTTCCGTAAAGAACTATGATAAGCATTATCATTTCCATAATAATTTTAAGCGCCCTGGGGGTCTTTGCCTTTTTTATAGTTTTTAACTATCAAATGCAACGGGCCTTTCATTTACCGCATAAAAACTGCACCAAGAATCCCACAGATTTTAAAATTACTTATGTTGAACAGCTAATCCAAACAAAATACAATAAAAAATTACAATTATGGGAGCTGGCGCCAAACGCCGAATCAAAAACTGTGATTATTGGTGTTAACGGCTGGAAACGGGCGGTAGATACGCTTCTTCCCCTGGTGTCTGATTTGTTGGAAGAAGCCCATATATATTTATTGAGTACCCGTAACCATTGTAAAAGTGACAATAGCCGTTTTATCTCTATCGTTTCGTTTCGCGACGATATACGCAGCGCCATCGATTATGTTCGTGAAAAACATGGCGCGGGGACAAAAATTATTTTGCTGGGATATTCCTATGGCGCCTGTGCTTCGTTGTATAGCGCCTATGGGAACAAGGATGTTCAGGGATGCATTTTACTGGCGCCCTTTGCCGATCTTGAAGAAGTGGTAAAACTGCGTTTTGTCGAGAACCGCATCCCGGCCGCTTTTATAGAAAACATGACCCGTTTCGTTGAGTTCCGTGCCGGTGAAGAATTTAAAAATGTGGCGCCTGAAAAATTAATCCCTCAGATGTACAAACCGATTTATCTGGTTCAGGAGGCGCTGGTTCCCGTCGATGGTTTGCGCCGCCGTTTTGATATAAAGTTTAACCATGCAAACAGTAAAAATTATATTATAAAAAATTTTAATATCACTGAGCCCGTTCAAAGTGGGCTGGATATTGCCGGGCTACGGAAATTCATAGCCGGGGTGTCGGCGCCCGCAATATCAACCCATGTGGGCTAATTGAAATTTATACAATTTATGGAAGGGATTTAAATGGCAAATGCAAAATTATGCGGGTTGGGAAAATATATTCCAAAACGCGTGGTCACCAATGCAGAGATGGAACAATGGATGGATACAAGTGACGCCTGGATCCGTGAACGTACGGGGATTACGGAGCGGCACTATGTGGAGCCGGGGGTGGAAACCGTCAGTTCCATGGGGGCCGCCGCTGCCAGGGATGCACTGAATATGGCCGGTTTGCAGGTCGATGATATAGATTTTATCATTTTTGCCACGCTGAGCCCGGAGTACGATTTTCCCGGGTCCGGTTGTTTGTTGCAGGAGCAGCTTGGTTTACCGGGCATTGGCGCCCTGGATGTACGCAACCAATGCAGCGGCTTTATTTACGGCCTTACAACGGCCACACAATTTATAAAGGCAGGGATGTACAAAAACATCCTGGTGGTTGGCAGCGAGGTACAAAGCACCGCGCTCGATAAGACAACCCGGGGACGCGACGTTGCGGTCATTTTTGGCGATGGCGCCGGGGCTGTTGTGTTGAGTGCCACGGATGAGAAGAATGTCGGTGTCCTTTCATCCAACCTACATGCCGATGGCCGTTATGCACTCAAGCTTTATGGCGAGGAGCCGGGTAGTTTAAAACCCGTGCGCTTTACAAAGGCCATGCTTGAATCCGATAAAATATATCCTTATATGGACGGTCGTTTTATTTTTAAACATGCGGTTATCCGTTTCCCACAGGCCATCGAAGAAGCCCTGAATGACGCCGGGTTTGCCGTTGATGATCTTGACCTGATAATTCCACATCAGGCCAACCAGCGTATAACCGACGCCATCCGGCAAAGGATGAAACTGCCGCCTGAAAAGGTTTTTGGCAACATCCACAAATACGGCAATACAACCGCCGCATCCATACCTATCGCCCTTACCGAAGCATACGAACAAGGCTTGATAAAGAAAGGCAGTTTGGTTTGCATTGCGGCTTTTGGCAGCGGTTTTACCTGGGGCGCTAACCTGATCCGTTTTTAATTTTAGATGTATTATGCGAGATCAAAATCCGCTTAATCCTGTTTTATGCTTAACACAGAAATAGACGGTTCTCCAATAATTTTATGGATTTTAGGACTGGAAAAATGTAGATTTTCCCTTCAATGCTTTTTAAATAATAGAAAGAAAATGTTGTGGCAAAGAAAAAGAATCCTTTAAATATCGTTCAAAACAGCTCCATGCGCCGTCCGGAATGGTTGCGTATTAAACTGGGCGATAACAATAATTTTTCCGGGTTGCGCACGCTGGTAAAGGAACAAAGGTTGAACACGGTCTGTGAAAGCGCCCGTTGCCCAAATCTTGGCGAATGCTGGAACAGGGGAACGGCCACCTTTATGATTTTGGGCAATGTGTGTACACGCAGCTGCACCTTTTGCAATATTGATGTGGGCAAGCCGGATGAATATGATCCGCATGAAGCCGAACGCGTGGCGGAGTCGGTCAAAAAACTCAACCTGCGCCATGCGGTGGTCACCTCGGTTACACGTGATGATCTTAGTGATGGCGGCGCTGCCTTGTTTGCTGCCACCATCCGCGCCATTCGACAAAAGAAACCTGGTTGTACTGTGGAAGTTTTGATACCGGACATGAAAGGCGATACCGATGACCTGGATGTGATCCTTGCCGCCCGGCCCGATATTTTTAACCATAATCTGGAAACGGTGGAGCGTTTACAACGGGCCCTGCGGGTACAGGCCACCTATAAACGCAGTCTTTTTGTGCTGGATTACGCCGGGAAAAATGGTTTTGTGACCAAAACGGGCATCATGCTTGGGGCCGGTGAAGAAAAAGACGAAATCGTTCAATTGATGCGTGATGCCCGGGCGGTTGATGTGGATATCCTGACTATCGGGCAATACCTGCCGCCATCGAAACAACATTTTCCCATCCAGCGTTATTATCACCCCGATGAGTTTGCCGAGCTTAAAGCAATTGCCATGGAACAGGGGTTTAAACATGTGGAAGCCGGGCCGTTGGTGCGCAGCTCATATCATGCCGATGCCCATGTAGCCCAACAAGCGAACGTATAGATTGCAGGTTGGGGTTTACTGAGCGCTTCAGAAGTTTATACCGGAAGCGGGCAGAATCGCTTTAGTATAAGCGGATATTTCCAATCCCGGATTTTTGACTGGGATTGCTGTTAAGCGGGCTTAACTGTAGCATCCTATTCCGTTTTGTCATTTTGAACGTGCATCTGTCTGTTTATCAAACTTTGTATCTGTATCTCCGTATGATAAACCAATTTCTGTCCGATGGAAGAAATCATTTTAGAAACAGCCGGTTGGGAGATATGTAGCCGGTTGGCGATGACCTTTTGCTTTAAACCCCGTTTGTACAATGCATACGCCCGCTTTTTTTGCCTGGACCAACGCTGTTGTTCCGCGCCCATCCACTGCAGCAATAAATCAATCGGTTCCCCGTTTGCAGAGCCACAGGAGAAAGCAAATTTGTGCTTGTACATTTTTGCCCGCTGGTGCGCTTCACGTACCCTGCGGAATGCGATGCCGTCCATACCCGTGGCGGCAGAGTTGTTTATCTCGGTATCAATGCTGCCAACAGCAAGCCCATAACGAAATGAGAGCGTGGGAACGCTGAATTCAAGATGGGAGATAATGGCAAAAAGCACGTCGGCATTGGGCAATACCATCTGGAAATAATCACCGGATGTATTTGTTAAAGGCGATATACATTGGGCTTCAAATTTTAAGCTGGCAAGTTTTAGCGCCGTCTGAAATGTCTTTTGCTTTTTTCGGCGATCTGTCAGGGAATGTGAAGCTATAATGTCCCCGCTGATTACAAGATAGTGCATGCGCCCCCCGAATGATGATAAAAAGGTGCAGAATTTGTTTTATTCTGAAAATAGTTATGGCTTCTATACATAAGTCATTTGCTTAATTTATTTATAACCTAATCGATTATAATTTAAAAAATATAAATATTTTTGTTAATTTATGATTGTCTATCATCGCTGACAAGCACACATAGTCCGTTGTCTTGTGGATGCTTTAATCTCAAATCGGTCTTAAAGGCGATAAGAAAATATATGTTGTCTGCGGGAGGGGCTATTCTGCTAACCCGTAAAGGGCTTGGCAACGTTTAAGTCTTCGCTATAATTACGGCCATTTATGACAATCAGTTATGGGGTGTGTAGAAATATATCCAAATGGATGAAACAAAGAGTGCCTGTTCTAAGAATGATGATAAAAAGGCACACGGCTTATTCCATTCGTAAAATTGTTATCAATCTCCTATCATAAGTTATTTGATTAATTTAAATATAAATCAATTGGTTATAAACAATAAATATAAACATTAAGGTTAATATTTGATTTTAACAAATAAATACTATCGAACAGAAGCCGGAATTATATATTGGTATTTTATCGTATAAATTATCCTGACAGGCCCTTTATTTTTTGTCAGCACAGAGATAGATTTGTATCCCTGAAGCCCGCCCTGTAATTTCTGCCCTTTATTTACAGTCAAAAAAAAATACAATTATGTCGCTTTTAGCGCTTCAAAATATCCATGTAAATTTTGGCGGTCCCCAAATACTTGACGGCGTGAACCTGCAAATTGAAAAGGGTCAGCGGGTAAGTTTGCTGGGGCGAAATGGCACGGGCAAATCGACGCTGTTAAAAATAATGGCGGGTCTGGTAGCCGCGGATAAAGGGGAAGTACAAAAGTCCCCCGGCTTGAAAACAGCTTATTGCGCGCAGGAAATCCCGATGGATATTGATGGCCGCGTTTTCGGGACGATTGCCGCCGGTTTGGGCGAGCGCGGCCGTTTGCTTATCCGCTATTTTCGTTTACAGACTCAGCAACTGAAGGATCCGGAAAAATATGCCCAGGAAAGCGCGCGGCTTTATAGCGCAATGGACAGCCATAATACCTGGCCGGTATATGAAGAGGTGGAGGAAATTTTAAGCCGTATGGAGCTGGACGGCAACTGGGAGTATAAAGCCTTGTCCGGTGGTCAGAAGCGGCGGGTCATATTGGCACGCGCCCTGGTTTCCAAGCCCGATGTGCTGCTCTTGGATGAGCCTACAAACCATATGGACATCCGTTCCATAAGCTGGTTGGAAGATTTTCTGCGCCGTCAAAATACCACGCTGGTCTTTGTCACCCATGATCGTGTCTTCCTAAAAAAACTGGCTACGCGGATTATTGAATTGGACCGTGGCGCCTTGTTTGATTGGTCTTGTGGCTACGAAACATTTCTTAAGCGAAAAGAAGCGTTACTGGCCGATCAGGAAAAAGCCTGGTCGGAATTTGATAAAAAATTGGCGCTTGAGGAAAGCTGGTTGCGGCGTGGGATCAAAGCCCGCCGGACACGAAACGAAGGCCGGGTGCGCGATCTTAAAAAAATGCGGGATGAAAGGGACCGGAGGCGCAGGCAGGAAGGGCAGGCCAATCTACGTGTTGCCGATGCCGGGAAGTCTGGAACCGCGGTCGCGGTTGCACAAAATGTAAGTTATAGTTATGGCCGGGAACCACTGATCAGCAATTTTAATCTGCGTTTGTACCGCGGGGACAAAGTTGGCATCGTTGGCCCAAATGGCTGTGGGAAAACAACCCTGGTAAATTTGTTGCTTTGCAAGCAAGTTTGTCAAAGTGGCGAGGTGCAGCTGGGCACAAATCTGTCCATCACCTATTTTGATCAATTGCGCGCCCAATTGGATGATGCCAAAACCGTTTGGGAAAATGTTGTGCCCAACGGGGATACGGTAACAATTGGCGGGCAGAAAAAACATATACTAAGTTATCTTAAGGATTTTCTGTTTTCCCCGGAACGGGCAAAGACCACAATCACCAATCTTTCCGGTGGTGAACGTAACCGTCTTTTGTTGGCCAGGCTTTTTTCAAAACCGAGCAATTTTATTGTACTTGATGAACCTACAAATGATTTGGATGCCGAGACATTGGAATTGTTGGAGGATTTATTGGTCGGCTTTGCGGGGAGCATATTGCTTATATCCCATGATCGTGCATTTTTGAATAATGTTGTGAGCAGTCTGCTGGTGTTTGAGGATAATGGCCATATTAAAGAGTATATTGGCGGCTATGATGATTATTTGGCTAAAGCGGCCATAGAAGAAAAAAAAGTTACCGCACCGGTAAAAACGGCTAAGAAAGAAGCGTATCTGAAGAGTAAAAAAAGCAAGAACCCAAAAAAGTTGTCATACATGGAGGCAAATGAATTGCAGGGGTTGCCTGCCCGCATCGAAAAGCTCGAGGCTGAGCAGGAAAAAATCCATTTGAGTATGGCCAACCGGGAAATATTTAAAAACAGGGACAAGATAAGGGCGCTCAACGGCCAACTGGCAATTATTGAAGATGAATTGCAGACGTGTTACCAACGCTGGGAACATCTCGAAGAAAAAAACTTAACCTGAACTGCTGACTTCGGACAGATGAAAATACATCCGCGCATGTTTTATCGTTTTATTATATGGGATTATTTATAAAGCCCAAAATCAGTCTTTTGCATTCAAAAAGCATCAGAGATGTTAAACAATTGAGATCGTAAATTTATGTCTTTTGCTCAGGTTATGCCTGGTAAATGTCGAAACCAACTAAAACATTGCCGGATATGAGATTAAAAGTGGAGCTATGAAAGATGGACGATTTACGAGTGGCCGTAGTATTGGGCGGAGGTGGTGCAAGAGGGTTGGCACATATTGGTGTATTACGTGTATTTGAAGAGCATCATATTCCCATCCATATTGTAACCGGGACCAGCATGGGTGCGTTGGTCGGCGCGTTGTATGCCCAAAACCCGGATGCAATTTGGGTAGAAAGACGTGTGCGTCATTTTTTAAACAGCGAAGAGTTTAAAAAAACCGGTAAAAATTATTTTAAGGAAAAGTCGGCTGCAGAGCCGGACGATTTGCTGCATATACTTAGTCGTGAAATAAAAAAAAGGGTTGTGATAAACCTGGCTGCCCAGCGTACAAGTTTGATGAAAGGCGAGCGTTTGCAGTTGGCAATTGAACATCTTCTGGATGACAATAATATTGAAGATTTTAGATTACCTTTTGCCTGCAGTGCCGGCGATTTGAAATCGGGCGAAACTGTCGTCTTTAAAAAAGGCAGTATCCGCCAGGCCATTCGGGCCAGCGCTGCGATCCCCGGTTTTATACCGCCTCTTGAATATGAAAATAAATTGTTGATTGATGGCTCAATCTGTGATAACTTCCCCATTGCTGCCGCTATCGAACTTGGGGCCAATTTTATTATTGCCATCGATGTCACGTTCGGGATAGACCCACAGGTTGAAATAACCAATGTGATCGATATTGTCATCCGTGGGAATCAGCTGGCAACAAAGCGCATAAATGAACTTTTATTGGAACGTACGGATTGTATAATTACGCCGGATACCGCAAGCATCCATTGGAGCGCTTTTGAACGCTATGAAGAATTGGTGCTAAAGGGAAAAGAAGCTGCACGTCGGGAAATAATTTTATTAAAAAAAGTGTTGGATAAAAAAGGTTCGTTCTATGGGAAGTTATCGCGCGGCTTGCGGGCCAAGGCCGAACAATGGTTTGCCTGAAAATATGTTTTTGCAACTCAATTGATCAAAACTCATCGAATAAATTATAAACTATACACATAATAACTTTATATAATGGGAATGGCCCAAGGTTTTACCGCCTACCGGACAGACCGCCATACCGTATAAAATTATTATAGAAAGAAAGATATGCTGCTTGGGAAGGTAGTTGGCAACGTTTGGGCAACCCGCAAGGATGAAAAATTAACCGGACTAAAATTACTGCTGGTCCGTCATGTGGAAATGGACTACAGCCTTAAAAATACATACGTGGTAGCCGTTGATACCGTTGGCGCCGGCGCCGGTGAAATTGTGATGATAACAACCGGCAGTTCGGCCCGTCAATCGAAACTCACTGCCGGAAAGCCGATTGACGCTGTTGTTTCTGGTATCATTGATAAAATAGACATCAGTGGGAAAGAAGGCTAATTGGACATAGCGCGCGTAATCGGAACCGTCTGGGCCACGCAAAAGGACCCGCAATTAAACGGGCTGAAGATGCAAATTATCCAACCATTGACCGCCGCTCAAAGGCCTAAGGGGACGCCGATCATTGCCGTGGACAGCGTTGGCGCTGGCGTCGGGGAAACAATTTTTTATATCACCGCATCGGAGGCTGTGATCCCGTTAGAAAAAAAACCTGCATTGAGCGATGCCACAATAGTGGGTATCATTGATAAAATTGAGCTGACCCATGACGCTTCTTGATAAAATAAAAAAAGGCCTGGTCGATAGTTTTAACAGCGCCAGTGATTTGACCAGTGAATATACCAGGCTTGGGCGGATCAAAATAGAGATGCTTGGCATTAAAAAAGAAATCGAAGAAAAAATGCTGGAACTTGGCGGGCGGAGTTTTGAGTTGTATAAAAACTCCCAATTAGACAATTTCGGGAGGAAACCGGAGATAAATCAACTATTCATCGAAATTGCCGAACTTGAAGAAGAACTAAAGGAATACGAAGAAAAGTGGCGAAAAATTAAAGAATCTGAATAATAATGGTAATAATAATTTGTTTTTGAATTATTTTTGCCTTATACGTATAAGCTCGTTTACACAAATCCATGGAGTATGTCTGTGAGTGATTTTTTTATAAGTAAAAACCAATCTTTAGAAAATTATCTTCGGGAGATTGGTGAAGTCCGTTTATTGACCCCGAATGAAGAAATTGAACTGGCCCAGCGCATAAAGCAAAACGATCAACGTGCTTTAAAGAGACTGGTAAGTGCCAATCTGCGTTTTGTGGTGAGCGTGGCCAAATCGTACCAAAATTATGGTTTGTCATTGGAAGATTTGATAAACGAAGGCAACCTTGGTTTAATGAAGGCCGCTTACCGCTTTGATGAAACCCGTGGTTTTAAATTTATCTCCTATGCCGTTTGGTGGATTAAACAGTCCATCTTACAAGCCATTGCCGAGCAATCCCGTCTGGTACGCCTGCCGCTGAACCGTGTGGGGACCCTGACAAAGATCGGTAAGGTTTACAGCATGCTGGAGCAGGAGTTTGAGCGCGAGCCGACGCCCGATGAAATAGCCAAGGTATTGGAAGTGGACAGTAATGACATCACCGATACCATTAAGATGGCCACCCGTTCGGTATCGATGGACTCGCCCCTGCAAAAAAACAGTGACAGCCGTTTGATCGATATCATCCAAAATCAACAAGACCCCGAGCCGGATTCCGATGTGATGGGGGAATCGTTAAAAGAAGAAGTTAACTATATCCTTTCCACACTCAGCGCCCGTGAAGCAAGAATATTAAAACTTTATTTTGGACTGGACGGGGAGAAATCGCACACTTTAGAGGAGATTGGCGTTAAGTTTAAACTTACCCGGGAACGTGTTCGCCAGATTAAAGAAAAAGCGTTAAGAAGATTGCGGCACAGTTCACGCAGCAAGGTGCTCAGATATTATTTAGGATAAATTCAATAAAAATATATTCTAAAATGGCCGAGGCGCTTGCGCAATAGTGATAAATTTTTTACCTTTGCGTTACATTTTGACAGAATCAATGTGATCTACGTCACCCTTAAGGTAGGAACCGAGTTTTTATGAAAGATGAATCCCGTTTGATTTTTGTTTCTCGTGGTGAGACGAAGGTTAAAGAATTTAAAATTTCACGCGTAAAACTTGTTACATATATTGCCATATTTTTAATCTCATTTACATTTTTAGGAAAAATGGGTCTGGATTTATTGGTCGATTTTAGCCATAATTCGCGGATCAATAAGTTGGAACGCACCAATGCCGTTTTACAATCCCGCCTTCAGGACGCCAAGGTAAAAATAAAAGTTATCGGCAAGCAGATAAGCCAAATCGCACGTAAAGATGATTCTTTGCGAACCGTAATGGGTGTGCCGGTATTAAGCGCCGATGTACGCGAAGTTGGTATCGGTGGGTCCGATTATAGTTATGACTTCCAGGATGAGGTTCATGGTTTTGAAGATAATATCGGATTAGGGAAACAATTTGCCCAGCTTAATAAATTGGAACGTGAGGTTAATCTGGAAACCGAAAGTTATAACAGCCTGTTGATAACTTTTAACAAAAAACAGGATTCCTTACGCTACATGCCCTCATTAAAACCGGTGCTCGACGGGATAATTTCCAGCAAGTTTGGTAGCCGCATACACCCTATATATAAAGTACGCCGTCATCATGATGGGTTGGATTTCTCCGCCGAACGTGGGACGCCCGTCTATGCTTCCGCCGATGGTGTGGTTACTTATACCGGTTTGGCAGGTGGATATGGTAAGCTTGTTAAGCTGAACCACAAATTTGGATTTGAAACCCGTTACGGACATTTAAGTAAAATTGTTGTCCGTCGTGGTGAGCAAGTCAAACGCGGTCAAAAAATTGCCGAAGTAGGCAGCACCGGTTTATCAACCGCCCCGCATCTGCATTACGAAGTCCGTTTGCGTGGCGAAGCCATCAACCCGCGGGCATATTATTTTGATGATAAATTCCTGAATGAAAAAATTGTAAAAAATTAATTCGAATTGAAACCCGTTTGAGCCCCGATTCTGTCGGGGCTTTTTTGGTTTAAGGCCCTATGAAGCTATTCATTGTCCTGCTGCTTTGTTTTTCCCCTTATGTTCTGTCTGCACAGGACTCCCTTGTAACCATTTATTTTAGCGGTGATGTGACACTTGCCAATCATTTTGAAAGTTATGTTGGCAGCAACTATGACTATGCGTTTAAAAAAATCCCCTGGTTTGCGGATGCCGATATTTCCATGGTTAATTTGGAAAACCCTCTGACCGATAGGGGCAATCCGGTTGATAAGGCTTTTACTTTTCAGGCGAGACCGGACTATGTAAAAGTATTGCAGGCCGGTGGCGTTGATATTGTTACCCTGGCCAACAATCATATTTTTGATTTTGATACAACCGGTGTTTATGATACCGTCCAAAACCTGCAACGGGCAGGGATTTATTATGTGGGTGCGGGACGGAATTTAGATGAAGCCCGCCATCCGGTCATTTTTTATATAAAAGGTCTGCGTATTGCCATTTGGGGTTATTATGGCCTGGGCCGGCACAGCGATTCCCATCCCGCATCGGCAGACTCCGCCGGTACCGCCATGCGTAGCCTGGCCCTTATCCGCCAGGATATTTTAAAGTATAAAGACGAAGCCGATGTTAAAATTATAAATTTTCACTGGGGATTGGAAAAGGCACACTATCCACAAAAATCGCAGGTTTATTTTGCACATCAGGTCATTGACGCCGGTGCGGACGTTATCATCGGGCATCATCCACATGTGTTACAAGGTGTTGAACAATATCATAAAAAATTCATATTTTACTCTTTAGGGAATTTTATTTTTGGCGGAAATTCACGCACCAGCGAGAAAACGGTTGTCCTGCGTCTTGATATCGCCAAACAGGATACATTGCAAATTGTTCCGAAATTTATCCCCGTGCAGGTTGACCACTGGCAACCATACCAATTGAGGGGGAAACAGGGCAATGCCGTTCTCGATTCGATAAAAAAATATTCGATACCCTTTAAGCAGATAAACAACCGAGGAAAATCCGATGTCCGTTTCAAGTAAAGATTTAGACAAAATAGCCGCTTTGGCACGTTTGAACCTAAGCGAGCAAGCACGTAGTAAATATTTGGGGCAATTAAATCAAATTTTAAGTTATGTGAAAAAACTGGAAGAAGTAAATACCGAAGGTGTGGAGCCGTTGGTCCACAGCCATGACCAGGTAAACGTGATGCGTGAGGATACCCCGGAAAAATCACTTACGGTAAGTGAAGCGCTGGAGAACGCTCCATTGGATGACGGGCAATATTTCCGTGTTCCCAAAGTTGTGTCCCGATGAAGATTGTCTGTGTGATACCGGCGCGCTATGCCTCATCGCGTTTTCCGGGTAAGCCGCTGGCCCTGATTGATGGGAAACCCATGATTCAATGGGTCTATAAACGGGCCATGCAATGTTCAAATATCAGCCGGGTATTTGTTGCCACGGATGATACACGTATTGCCGCGGCATGCGCTGCTTTTTCCGCTCCGGTGGTAATGACGGCCCCGGAGTTGCCATCCGGCACAGACCGTGTGTATGCAGCAATAAAGGACCTCGATGTGGACGTTGTGATTAACTTGCAGGGTGATGAGCCTTTTATACTGCCTGATTTACTGGATGAGATGGCGGCCTTGTTTGCCGATGAACAAATCCAGATTGCAACGCCAATAAAAAAGATCGGTTCCACGGATGACCTAAATGATCCAAATCTGGTGCGCGTTGTGCGGGATATAAACGGCAATGCATTGTATTTTAGCCGGGCTTCAATCCCTTTTTCACGGGGTATAGACGCTGCCGGGGAACGTTTAAAGCATCATACTTTTTATAAGCATATTGGAATTTATGCATATCGAAAAAAAATACTTGCGGAATTGACCCATTTGCAGGAGAGCGCTTTGGAAAAAACGGAACGGCTGGAACAACTGAGATTTCTTGAAAATGGCTATCGGATATATACACATATCACATCTTATGAATCGGTTAGCATTGATACGCCACAAGATCTGGAACAGGCCAACCAACTAATCAAAACAAAGAAAGAAACCTTTTAAATGGCTACAAAATTTATATTTTTTACCGGTGGAGTGGTATCTTCCCTGGGCAAGGGCATCGCCTGTTCTTCGCTTGGCCTATTGCTGAAATCCCGTGGGTATTCGGTTACCATTTTAAAACTGGACCCCTATATCAATATCGATCCGGGAACGATGAGCCCCTATCAACATGGTGAAGTGTATGTTACCGATGATGGCGCCGAAACCGATTTGGATCTAGGACATTATGAACGTTTCATCGACGAAAATATGTCACGAATCAATAATACCACCACCGGACAAATCTATAACAGTGTGATCCAAAAAGAACGACGGGGCGATTATTTAGGGGCCACCGTGCAGGTCATCCCCCATATTACCGACGCCATAAAAAACCATATCCACATGGTGGGTGAACAGACAGGAGTGGATATTGTTATCGTTGAGATAGGCGGGACGGTGGGCGATATTGAAAGTCTGCCATTTTTGGAAGCGCTACGACAGATGCGTTTGGAAAACGCACCGGAAGATACCCTGGTTGTTCATCTTACTTTAGTGCCCTATATAGCTGCGGCCAAAGAACTTAAGACCAAACCAACACAACATTCCGTGATGCGTTTGCGTGAAATAGGGATACAGGCCGATGTATTGCTCTGTCGTACCGACCGTAAGCTGGATGATGCGGCCAAAGCCAAAATCGGTTTGTTCTGCAACGTAACGGCAAAGGCGGTAAAAACAGCCCTCGATGTGGAAACCATCTATGAAGTCCCCTTGCATTATGCCGAATCCGGTTTTGATGATTTGGTATTGAGCTGTCTGCATCTGGTATCCAAACCGCGTGATATTGCCGCTTTGAGCGCAAAAATCAAACGCTATAAAAATGTTAAGCGGGAAATTACAATTGCCATTTGTGGCAAATATGTGGAACTGCTCGACGCCTATAAAAGCATTATCGAGGCCTTTGTTCACGCAGGAATGGAAAATGATGTACTGGTGCGTTTGCGTTGGGTCAATGCCGAAGAAATTGAAAGTAGGGGGCTGCAGGACGAGTTGGACAACATCGGCGGCATACTTGTTCCCGGTGGTTTTGGCGAGCGGGGAATAGAGGGTAAATTAATAGCCGTGAAGTATGCCCGGGAAAATAAAATTCCGTTTTTCGGAATTTGTTTAGGGCTGCAGTGCGCCTCCATCGAATTTGCCCGTAATGTTCTTGGCAAATCCGGCGCCAATAGCACCGAATTTGATCCACAGGCCCCGGAGCCTGTTATCCATTTGATGGAATCCCAGAAAGGTATTGACAAGAAGGGCGGGACCATGCGTTTGGGCAGTTATCCCTGTAGCCTAATAGACGGTACAAAGGCCAGGCAAGCCTATGGCACGGATCACATCAACGAGCGGCACCGGCACCGTTGGGAGTTTAACAATGCGTATCGCGCGGATTTTGAAGCGGCGGGTATGACCATCAGTGGTGTTTCGCCCGATGGTGAACTGGTGGAAATGATCGAGTTGACAGATCATCCTTACTTTGTGGGCTGCCAGTTCCACCCGGAACTGAAATCCCGGCTGAACAAGGCGCATCCTTTGTTTAGGGAATTTGTCGCCGCGGCATTAAGAAGACAGGCAGTGGCTGACAACGGATAGGAAACAGGGCGGGTACGAAGCGCCCTTGTGTGGTTCAACCCTTTTGATTTGGACTTTTTAATCTTTTTATATTGATGCGCACTCGTGTCCGGTTGTTTTCTGAAAACCCTTCTGTAACCACGTAAAAAACAGTTAGTAATGTGGTACAGAATTATTTTTCTACTTGAATTTCAATGTTGGATATCCGGTAAATGAGCGTTACTGTTCAGTTGTATAAAAAACCAAAGTGGATTCATGATAGCCTACAGCCAAATAATGCGTTATAAATAACCGCAAAGGCGCGAATACGCAAAGGGTATTATAAAAAAACGGCTCTACTGGGTTTTGTGTGGGTAAATACTTAGATAGAAAGAAAATTCAGAAGACAAGAAAACAGGGTTGTCAAATTAATAGTGGATAATTGGGGGCCGGGAATTGGCTTTTGGCATGAGAACATCTGGACTCAAGGGTACAGTGCCGCATTTGACTAACCCCGTCCTTGTATGT
>CAYWBI010000085.1:0-15987 GCA_964456445.1 uncultured Calditrichaceae bacterium | reverse complement strand
CTGAATTTTCTTTCTATCTAAGTATTTACCCACACAAAACCCAGTAGAGCCAATATTTATATAATTGCTCTTCAATTTCTATAAAAACTAGCGGACATTTATTTTCTTCTGCGACACGAATAAAAAAATCCCTTGAAGATAAATCTTGTGAAAAGGAAATTTTAAAATTAGTAAGCTGAAATAGAGTTACAAACAATAAAGTTCTATAAATTATTTTTGGAATCATATTATCATTTATCCTTAAAAATATGATCAAATTTAATAGTTTGGTTGATAAAAATAATGCAATATAACATTAAGTTGCGATAAAACCTTTTTCTATTGTGAAACTATGGCAGTTAACATAATATTGAACCGCGCCAATCGTCTTTCGGTTTTAACAAACTAAGCAATAAAACATCTTTTTACAAACAGATAGGTGGTTTTCTCAAATACAATTTTAGAGCTGTCGTCGGCTTTTCTTTTTTGAATTTTCTATGTTCATTTCAAAAGACAAATACCCCAACCCTTAAATCCCGCGGTCGGTTCAATAACTTAAGTTTTCCTATCAACAAAGCTTAGGAAATATCGTGGGAAACCCGAATGAAATTAATGCGCTGTTTTTTTTAAGGATCTCGCAGCCCCCTTTGCTTTCCCGTTGAATATTTAAACAACACGTAGAGCCTTGCGGCCAGGTCCAACACCGGCAGGTTGCAGCGAAGCCATGCCAAAGGCAGGCAAGCGGAAATCCCGGGACCTCGGGGAAACGGTGGCTTAGGTTTATGGTTTTTTCAAGATTGTGGTAAAAGTCGCAACGCTTCTATACCTTATTTTGTTATCTACTTTTTCTAGTCATTTAAAATTCCTACTATTCAAACTAATTACCACATTGCCCTTTTTATGTCCCTTTTCGACATATCTATGAGCATCAACAATTTCTTCCAATGGGTATTGTCTATCAATGACAGCTTTGAGTTTTTCTGATTCGATAAGGTCATTCAGAAATATTAGGTCTTCGATTTTTTCAGCTGACTTCCTTAATCCTGTTGCCGCAAAAACTGCTTTCTTTTTTCCCAATTTTGAAGTCCACAGCATTTGAAAAAGAATTGAAATACTAAGAACAGGTGAAAGAAAAACCCCATTTGCAGTTAAAGAACCTTTACAGCACTTAAAAGAACTCTTGCCAACAGTATCAAAAATTATGTCATAGGTATTTTTTCCCTTAGTGAAATCATCATTGGTATAATCAATGACCCTATCCGCTCCTAAGGATTTGACTAGGTCTATATTCTTTGTACTACAAACTCCCGTAACGTCTGCACCATAGTATTTGGCAAGCTGTACCGCAGCAACACCTATCCCTCCTGATGCACCATTAATAAGAACCTTCTGTCCATTCTTAATTTTTCCATAATCTCTCAGAAACGCCAAGGCGGTAGTAGCTCCGTCTATGACTGCTGAAGCTTCATCATAGCCGATATTTACAGGTTTGTTCACAAGGACATCTTGTTCAGAGATGCATATATATTCAGCATAACAGCCTCCGCCAACATCAGTAGCCCCAAATGCTTGATCACCCACTTTAAATCGTTCTATATCATTCCCTGTCGCCTCAATCTCTCCGGCAAAATCAGTTCCAGGAATAGATATTTTTGGTTTTGTAAGCCCAATGAATAATCTGCCAAAAAGCGGTTTGCCTTTTCGCATCGCACAGTGGGCTGCTGTTACAGAAGTGGCGTATATTCTTACAAGTACTTCATTATTCTTTGGTATTGGTTTTTCTAATTCTTTGAATTGTAGAACTTCAGGTGCCCCGTATTTTGTACTCACTATTGCTTTCATTATTATCCTTTTACGATTAATTGATGATTTTTTTTCATATGCAAATTGCAGATAACGAGGCCGCGGATGATCGTTCCGAGTGCGCATAATCATGGTAAGGGCGCAACGCTTCTAAAGCTTATTTAGTTATAAGCATCTTAATTTAGAGTAAGACAACATTATCTTGTAACCATTTTAGTAAATGAGAAAACTTAAAAGATTTTGTCTCAAATAATTTCATAAAAAATATATTGGCTTCATTACTGTCGCAATCAATTAAATACCCATTTATTCTTAGAAAAATGTCTGCCGCAAAGAATGCTACTCTTTTGTTGCCATCAAGAAAAGGGTGATTATTGGCCAGACTCTCCATAAGCGCTGCAGCTTCTTCAAGTACCGTTTTATAGTATCCCGATTGAGGACGCATCAAAGCAGATTCCAGAGCGCCGATATCTCGTGTCCCACTTATGCCACCAAACGTATCGATCAAGGTTTTGTGGATTTCCAGTATTTCAACAACTGATAAATATATAATCATTTGGCGAGTAGTTCACCCAATCGGCGATTCTTACGAATGCTACTTTTTAACTGCAAAAGTACTTCAGGTCGAATAGTTGTTGGGTTGTTTTTATCCGGTAGCTTTAGATCAAAAGGAAATCCACGGTATTCTTCGATTAAACTATAAAAAATGTTAATGGCCTCAGAATGGGTTATTCCAAGACGGTTCAGAATCTTTGTTACACTCTCTTTTTTGTCAGGATTCATTAAAGCCCTGACCGTCGTTGTTTTAGCCATGGTCATATTTCCATTTACTTCAACTTTTTCCAATATAGCCTGATCGCGGCCATAAATCCAGCTAAAACATTTAAGAAAATAAAATTATTCACGTGTTACACAAGGCTTATAACATACTGCGAAACGCGATAACCGTCTTTTGGTTTTTACAACCTAAACAATAAAACGTCTTTTTACAATCAGATAGGTGGTTTTTTAAATCTGCCTTTAGAGCTGTCGTCGGTTTTTCTTTATTTAATTTTCTATGTTCATTCTAAAAAACAAATACCCCCCCTAAACCCCGCGGCCTTGAAACACGTTGGCTTAGCCGTATTGTCTTCCCGGGGTCAGTATTACGGCACAATATTATAATTCAAGATGAGTCAATAACAAAGAGGAGTTGCGCTCCATGTACATTGTAGGTATGAATAAATTAAGATTCACATGGGACCAACAGAAAGCGGAAGAAAACATATAAAAACATGGTATCGCATTCGAAGAAGCACAGACTGTTTTTTACGATGAACATTCTGAATGGGAGGACCGTTTTCTATTATTCGGGTTAAGTTCACGGTTAAACTTGCTGATGATTTGTCATTGTTATCGAAAAAGTGATTACGAAATCAGAATTATATCTGCCCGTAAAGCCACAAAAAATGAGTCAAAACACTATAAGAGGTAATTTTATGCAAAAAGAATATGACCTTACAAAAATGAAATCCCGCCCCAATCCATATGCGAAGAAACTGAAGAAACAAGTTACATTGCGTATGGGAGAAGATATTGTTGAGTATTTTAAAGCTATGTCTGAAGAAACCGGAATCCCGTATCAAAGCCTGATTAATCTTTACTTACGGGATTGTGTCGCCTCAAACCGCAAACTAAAAATGAACTGGGCTTCTTCGTAGAAATGTGCCGTCTTTCTACGTGAAGAAGGATTACTGTGGTTAGCGAAAAATTGCGCCCCGGCAAGTTGTAGCGAAGCCATGCCAAAGGCAGGCAAGCGGAAATCCCGGGACCTCGGGGAAACGTTGGTTTGGTTGTTCGCTTGTTCTGGATTATGGTAATGACCGCAACGCTTCTATACCTTATTTTGTTGGCAATTTATGTGAAATGTTTAGACTAAAAATCTTTGCCGGAGCTTATCAATTTATGACCTTCAAAAACGGTTAATATTTCAATTTGTTTATCAGAGATTCGGTAAACAATCCTGTAAGTATTCTGAAAAAGCTCCCTAATTTCGTTGATGGAAAATTCAGGAACAATCCGTCCTTTAAATGGAAAATCTTTAATTCCTTCGCCTTGTTTAATCAACTTTGAAATAAATTTAGCAGCTCTTTGTGGATTATCAGCTGCAATGTATTTCTCAATTTCGATTAATTGTCTCAACGATTCCTTTGACTAAATAACTTTCAAATGGATTTGCTCACAATTCTTTGGTTCTTTAATTCCTTTTTAAGTTCTTCAGTATTTAATGAATCACCGGAATTTATATCAAGTAACCCCTGATTAACTGAGTTAATAAATTGCTTCGTATATATTAAGTTATCAAACTCTTGAGGTGAAAGCATCACTGCGGCTGGCTTTCCATTTTGCGTGATTATTAGAGGATGGCCAGTATTTTTAGCCGTTGTAATCCATTTTGTCATCTTAGCTTTAAATTCACCAATTGGTATTATATCTGTTGAAATATTGAATTTCATATTTAATCCTTATATAGTATTGAATTTAGTCTAAATATAAGATCAAATTATAAATATGCAAATGATTTTAAAATTGCCAACATAGTATTGAACCACAATAATCGTCTTTCGGTTTTTACAACCTAAGCAATAAAACATCTTTTTACAAACAGATAGGTGGTTTTTCAAATAGGCCATTGGAGCTGTCGTCGGCTTTGCTTTTTTAAATTATCCATGTTCATTCCAAAAAACAAATCCCCCCCCTAAACCCAGCATCTGCCCAAGAAGTTAAGCTTTCCTATCAACAAAGCTTAGGAAATATCGTGGGAAACCCGAATGAAATTAGTGCGCTGATCTATTAAAGGATATCGCAGCTCCCTTTGCTTTCCCGATGAATGTTTAAACAACACGCAGATACCCGGCGGAAAATAGCGACACATGTATGTTGAAGCGAATCGGAAGCCCCGCTGTTTTGGCGAAACGCTGGCTTTGCGGCATGACTTTTTCTTGATCATGGCAAGGGAGTTGGGCTTCTATAGCTTATTTAGTTTAGAAGCCCTGTTTAGAAAAATCCACAAATCAATTTATTAAATTTCACTCGCTAACTTCAAAGAATAATCATATAATTCTTTTGATATATAGATATTATTTTGAATAAGTTTATTGAGAAGCGGCTTAATAGATTTTATCAATCCCTTCTTTTTTGATTGAACTAATATTCCGACTGTACCTATCGGATGCAGACCTTTAGCAATTGCAATTCTTCTACGCTTTTGTTCATCTATAAGAATATCATCAATACTATTCTCTAATGCTAAAATGATCGCTTCAGATTCACCCGGATCTAATTCGTGTGATAATATTGATAATGCAATTTTGTTTTTAACAAATTTTATTCTTGTCTTTGAAAACGTGTGAGGCTGTCTGAGAAAGGCTTCTTTGGTGCAGATATTTCTTTAAATACTGCATCAGGGATATAAACGTTATCGAATAAGTCATTTAAAATATCTAACTTCTGTAATATGGCAAGTGATATAAGCGGTGATGAATCAGCTACAATAATCATTGACTAAATCTCTTCAACTCTTCTTCTAATTCAGAAGGGTCATAATCTATCAGAGGAATTTTTAATTTTCCAAGTTCCATCCAAAACTGAAATTTATTCATTCCTGCAAGTACTGCGGCGTGACCAGAAGATAATTTATGATTTTTAAATAATTGTATGGCTGTAAAGAGTCTTGTTTGTTTCGTGAATTCTTCTTTATTCAAATTTAAAGCATAAAGTATTTCTTCTGGTATTTCAAAATATATTTCAGAAGTCTTCATCATTTCATCACCTATCTTTTTTAAATCTTTAATGATTATAAAGGAAACAGGACAAGAAAACAAAATTAAATTACATATTGGGAGGGATAAATTATGCACGAATTCTTAGATATGTGAAGGGGCTTTTAACGATCCTATTCAGCTGATATACGATTGTGAATATTCAACCCGGAATTCATGTCCCGATGAGCAAATTCATCTTGAACATTTTGATGAACGAAGCTGTAGAGCGACAGAACAGGCCATCGTACCAAAACAACATTTTCACCATAACGGTCGTCACAGAAAACGACTTTGTATTCCAATGGCTTCTTTTTTAAAACGTCCGGTATATTCTAAATGCGGGCTGTCCCTTATCATTCAGGGCAAGCACATAAAAAAACAATTCGCGATAGGTAACATCCTGCCCGGCGGCCAGGTCTCACGAAGGGATGCGCAAGGGACAACCCCGGCAGGTTATAGCGAAGCCATGCCAAAGGCAGGCAAGCGGAAAGCCCGAGACATCTGGGAAACGTTGGCTTTGCGGCATGGCCTGTCCATAATCAAGGTAGGGGCGCAACGCTTCCATAGCTTATTTTGATAGCCGATTTAAACAATACCTGAATAAACTTTGACTTCTGATTCCAGCCTGGGGCCAAGTTTGTCTTGTTCTATTTCTAAATCGAAATGAGATTGTAAATTGATCCAGAATTGTGGGGACATTCCAAAATAGCGGCCTAACCGCAAAGCTGTATTTGCAGAAATAGAACGTTTACGATGGACAATCTCATTTATTCTACGTGGTGCTACATTTATATCTTTTGACAGCCTATATTGGGTTATGCCCATTTCATCCAAAAAGTCCTCCTTTAAAATTTCTCCAGGATGAATTGCCGGTAATTTTTGCTGTCCCATTATAATACCCTCTTTTAATGATAATCTACAATTTCAACATCAAATGCATCACCATCTTGCCAAACAAAGCAAATACGCCATTGCTTGTTAATCCTGATACTATGCTGTCCTTTACGTTCCCCCTTTAATGTTTCCAAATGGTTTGAAGGCGGAACCCTAAGGGAATTAAGATCAGGCGATGCATCTAACATCCATAACTTTTTTAAAGCATTTCTTTGAATACCTTGCGGTAGCTTTTTCGAGATTTGTCTATGATAGATTTTTTCAGCTTCTTTGCTTTTAAAAGTTTTTATCATGCCGAATAATACCGCGATGCGATAATAATGTCAAGCGTTATTATAAAATTTAAAACTACTAACGTTTTCCATTGTGCTGATATGTCACAAAAAATAATCAGTTTGTTTTGCCTCAGGGCCTTATATATTTTTGGACGGTTTTAACACTACGACTTTTGGATTAACCGGCTGGCTTTAAATGCTCTAACGGGCGTACGGTTTTTACAACCCAAACCATAAAACATCTTTTTACAAACAGATAGGTGGCGGTTAATACCTTTTTAACACAATGCCTGGTGGCAAAGTCCAACACCCGTAAGTTGGAGCGAAGCGGAAATACCGGATTACCATGCTGACGGCTTGAAGGTTTTTAGCGCCCGTAATTCTATACTTTATTTTGTTATAAACCACGCGTTTTATGAAATAGTAACTTGCAATTTTTTACCAATTGCAGAAACATAATTTTTTAAAGTAGAAAGACGAATGTCTTCAGAATGATTTTCGATTCTGGAAATGGCTGATTTTTTTGTTTGTAATTTTTTTGCTAATTCTTCTTGAGTAATCCCGGCTTCTTCTCGCGCCTGCCTTAATAAAACACCAATTTTAAAATTCTCATATCCTTTTTCAAAAAAATCTGCAAAATCAGCGCTTTGCATTTTCCTTTTACCAATATATTTTTCAAGATCATCCATTATTTTTTCCTTTCGATAAATTCTTCAATGGGAGAGCTATTATTTTGAGTTCGGTAGAATTCTATTTTTCTCATGTCTTCAAGTTAACAAAAAGGTGAACTATGTCAAGGTAAAATATAAGAGAATTCATTTTAATTGAAGAATAATACGAAGGTTTTTAACATAATATTGAACCACACCAATCGTCTTTCTGTTTTTACAATCGAAGCAATAAAAAATCTTTTTACAAACAGATAGGTGGTTTTTTCAAATCTGCCTTTAGAGCTGTCGTCGGCTTTTCTTTTTTGAATTTTCTATGTTCATTTCAAAAGACAAATACCCCAACCCTTAAATCCCGCGGTCGGTTCAATAACTTAAGTTTTCCTATCCACAAAGCTTAGGAAATATCGTGGAAAACCCGAATGAAATTAGTGCGCTGTTCTTTTAAAGGATATCGCAGCTCCCTTTGCTTGCCCGAGGAATATTTAAACAACATGCGGAGATCTGGCGGCCAGGCCTAACCCTGGCAGGTTGCGGCGAGGCCATACCAAAGGCAGGCAAGCGGAAATCCCGAAGCCTCGCGGAAAACGTTGACTTTAATTTTGGCTTGTTCAAGATCATGGTATAACCCGCATCGCTTCTATACCTTACTTTGTAGGGCACAGATTTAGTAAATCCTTAGTTGGTGTAGCGTTCTATGCTTAGTAACAATTGTCAGATTAATGTTCAACTTTATTTCTGATTTTAGACATTAAGTCCAAGCTTGTATGAGTATGATGTTTTCCTCTGAAATACATCTTAGAGCTCACCACCAATATCTTTATCATAAGGAAGCCTTGTACGTATCGTAGTTACACTTTTATAGAAGTCTTTCTCGTTTGTTTTTAGTTTTGACCCATCCTTTAACTTAAAGCGAAATGGTAGCATGTAAGTTATTGATTGAAGATAATCAATATTTCTACAGTAAAGCGGAGTAAAGAGAATCTCTACATTGGGGTCCAAGTGCTTTTTGATAAAGGCCTCTGCTTGTGTGATAGTTTGCGAGGTGTACACAAGATCATCGATTAGTATGATAGTCATTTTTGAGTTATCTTTAGGCAACTTCTTCTTCAAAATCTGCATTTTAGATACATTGTACTCATTATCAAAGAAGTAACAAGATGGATCAATTTCAGATTTATCTTCTAACCATCTGTTTGCCCAAAGCGACAAAACAGGAACACCTCTAAAAACTTGTCGTCCAATGTAATCAGCAACCGCTAAGCCTCCGTTCGAAATACCTAAAATCGCTTGTGGTGAAAGACGACCATTAACGAAAGGTTCCTTTAGTAAGACAGCTAGATCCTGTAGTCTTGACCACCACTCTTCCCAAGGCAACACCTCTTTTTGTCTTCCTTTCATGGATATGCTACTAAGAATGTTAGGAATATGAACTTCCATTTCGGGAAATGTTTCGAACACTAAACTATCAATGGTTGTGTCTTCATTCAGACCGCTAACTACAAAGTTATAGATATTATTGATTGCCTTTTTTGGTTCAAAGCAATCATACGTTAAACACTTAAATCCACTTACATCGAAGGGAATCTGAGTGTTTTCCTGTCTCATTAGAACAGTTATTTTTTCCTTAAGCGAGTATCTAATACCTAATTCGAAGAATACATTTGCATTTTTTCCAGTAATATCGACGATACAAAGATCTGCAATAGCAAGATTATTAAGGATATTCTTTGTTATTGATCCAGCGACGCTTCTATCAACTTCACGAATCGTATTTATCTCAAGACTCAAATTAGACTCAACTTTTCTCAATGCAGGGCAAATGATTTCATCGAAGACATAGTTTGATTCAGTATTCTTTCGGGAGTACTCATCATTAGAACCAAATGGCATTATCACGAAACAAGATATAGATGGAGCAAAAGCATTTTTCTGCCGATCAGGAAGTACATGAACATTATCATCTTCAATCCCAGTTGTATATTCTGGTTTCTTCTTCTGAAGATTAGACCCTCGGGAGGAGTTGGCCTTTCCACTCAGTCTGACGGATTCATTTAATTTAGGTCTATTTGAATGTGAATGTTTTTTTTCCTGCATAATTCCCTCCTAAAATTATCATGAATCAAAGTGCCCAACGTTTTATTATAACCAGTTTGACACGTTTGAAAAAACTTCTTGTTGCCAATTCATCGTCGCACGTGTAAAGTCAGGTTAATAATTTTGTTGGACTAACTCGTTTCCCGGTAGTTATTTGCATAAAAATTTGTAAAATTTTATATTTGAAACATCTTCACTAATCGCTCTCCCAAAAAGCATTCCTCATATAAAGAGTATAGGCCAAACCGACCAAGTCCAACACAGGTATGAAGCATTGGCTTTACAGAATGGCCAATACCCTAATCATGGTAAGGGCGCAACGCTTCTATACCTTATTTTGTTATCCAGCATTTAATCAAGTTATAAACTCTGTGTATTTATTTAGAATTTTTCTTGCCGTCCACCCTTCAAAAAAAACCTGCGCTAAGCAATCATGATCAGTAAAAGGATTTCGTTCTTTATAAAGAACTTTTTCAATATCTCCGTGAATTGCTAAGTTTCTAACTTTATTTATTTCTTCGATGTTTAATAGATCTGGATAATCAAAGGAAATAAAACCCGGTTTCAATAGCTGATAAATGTTATTAAAAGACATCTTTCTAATTCTATTCCATAATTTATTTTGACAATCTTCAAACAACGATTTATCTGGGGGGATTACTAAAGATTTCTCTAAAACTTTAAACAGAACATACTTAATCTCATATTCAATGTTAGCATGTATCTCAATAATAGCTGCACGAACTAAATGATCTTTCTTGGTAATATCTGTACTCCACTCAAGAACAGATTTTCTTACTTCTTCGGAAGTATTACAGTTAATTAATTCTGCAAATTTCATATTATTATTCAAAAGAAATTATTTTTCTTTTTTTTATAAGACTTGTGATTCCTGCTCCTGCCCCAACTGCAAAACTCAAGCTAAGGATCCATTTAACCAATTCATATTCTTTAAGTATAAGTGCTACAAAAGAGAGGATAAATAAAACACTAATTAAAATAACTATCAATTTTGTCGCTCTTTTATGTTGTGAATCTCGAAATTTATTTTTCTCTTTGTCTAATTCCACTTATTGATTCTTATGTACAGACCACTTTTCGATTGCTTGTGTTGCCACACATTCCAGAGATTCAATCGTTTTTTCTATGTTAAGTAATCTTTTGTCTATTTCTAATACTTGGACTGATTTTTCCTGATTTACATCACTTTTATTTTTGCTATCCATTTTTTTCACCATAAATATATTGTTTAATTTTATTAGAACGAGCTGTATAACGCCCTGCCTGCGTAACGGCTCTGGTAAAGATCGGACTATCAAAGACCTTTTCGAAAAACCGTGATTTTCATGCCGTCTACTCCAGGCGGTTGTTCGCAGTTCAATAATTATTTTGTGAATTCCATCCAAACTCAGCCTGGAAATTACGACGATATTCCGTATCAATTTGCTTTGGAGCCTTTCGGATGTACATCTCGGCGTTTTGCCTTTTTTCAATCACCAACGATTTAAAGTAATCAATAAGGTCATCAATTGAAGGGACTACATCGTTTGTACCTTTAAATTTTGGAGGTAACGCTGTCCAGACAACAGCATCTAATCTTTTTTCTTTTGCCCAGCCTGCAATTTCTTTTTCGATTTCGTTTTTGGGCGTCGTGCCATTTTCCCACCTTCCAATATGTTTGTCCCTATTTTTAGAAAGAATATCTTCTCTGCTCCCTAGGTTCTCAATGACGTCATCAAGTTGATTGACTGAAGATAATGCCCAGAGGGTTCGGATAGGTGGTTTTTCGGGCGTTATAACTAATGTAATACGACCATCGAAAGACTGGCGACAAAACTCAATTGGTAAAAGTGGTCCATCGTTGAACCATGGTTGCCTGATCAATAAATCTTTGGGTTCCCAAACGAGAGAACCCCATGCAAGAAATGAAATTTTCATTTTTTAACTCCTGCGAAGATAACATTGAACCGCGCCAATCATATTTCGGGTCTGATAAACTAAGCAATAAAACATCGTTTTACAAACAGATAGGTCGTTTTTTCAATACACTTTTAGAACTTCGTCGGCTTTTCGTTTTTGAATTTTCTATGTTAATTCCAGAGAAACAAATAATTTAACGCTTCTTTTTAAAATACCCCTTACCGCTGTCAGCGGTATGGGTACGTAAAAATTATTTCTTAAATATGATAAAAGCGCTATACCGCATTTTTCGCCAGCCCCGGCCAAAGCGCGGGACTCCCATCCAAACCACCGCTAAAATACCACACGGTTTTACAGGATGCAATTTTACACCGTTTGTTTTTTTGTCCGTTTTTACCACGCGGCGCCAAACCCCAGCAGCGGCCGTAGGCGCTGTGTGCGCACATTGTAAAATAATTGGACGTTCAACAGGATTTTTTTATAGACCGGGGCCTGCACAAGCAGGTTATACAGCGCCTCGTCGCTGGCAAACGATCGCTCGAGGCGCACATGGCCCCGGGGATAGGCAAAACGGTAATTCAGGCTAAACGATCCGTAACTTTGAAGCAGGGGCGTGATAAAATTTGCCTCAAGATAGATTTTTTTGGCCAGCCCCAACTGAAAGGAAAAGGTAGGCCAGCCAAACACAGGCAGCCCTTCCCCGCCGTGGACAGCGGCAAATACAAAACCCGCGCCGCCGCCAAAAAATTTCCCAAAATAGTCGTAGCTCAGCAGGCCGATAAGTTGTCCATCCTTAAAACCTTCCTCGCCGCCCACCACATGCCGGACAAAAAACAACTGGAGCTTCAACAGATTTATCCCCCGGTAATGCTGCCATTCAACTTGCGTCACGGAAGTCCTGTCGTCATTGGAATCCAGGTTAAAATCCGCGGCGTAAGCGGCAAGCACAATATCCGTTCCCGGTTCCGGCGGGGGCGGCTTTAAATTGGCCGGGTCCCAGATCCCCCGCCCGGCCGCGCGCGCGTTTTCCTGCGCCTGCTGGTACAAGCCGTTATAAAGCCGCCCGGACAAGGGACGGTATCTCCCGTAACCCTCGGCAAGAAAACGTTCATTCAGGTTAAGCCGCAACAAGGGGTATCTTCGAAAGAAATGTACGTTCAGCGTGTCGCCGTCCGGCGTTCCATCCGGGAGAAAATACAACGTGCGTGCTGTAAACTGCCGTTGCAGATATTTGATTGTTTTACGGGCAAAAAATGAATCCGCCGCACAAAGCGAGGCGCAGCGCACACCGGCCATACGCATCAGGCGGCCATCTTCGGTTTTAAACAGATTGGCGTCGAGGGCCCGGCTGATCTTTACTTTTTGCAGCCCGCCCCCAAAGGCCAACAGCGGCGTTAGAAGAATGAGATAAATAAAAATATTTTTCAGCATAGAATGCTATTAGCTTGATTGAAAAGAAAAAAGGCCCCGTATGTAACGCGGGGCCGATGATTTGTTACCCCTTGTCCACTTCGTTGTTCAGCTTTTTTATAAACGGTGTGAACAGATCGATGGGCACCGGAAAGATCATGGTTGAGTTTTTCTCCGCGGCCACTTCCACCAGAGTCTGTAAAAAACGCAACTGTACGGCAGAAGCGGTTTCGTCTAATTTATGCGCGGCCTGGGTCAGTTTGGATGAGGCCTGCAGCTCTCCGTCGGCGGCGATGACTTTGGCGCGTCGTTCACGTTCGGCTTCCGCCTGTTTGGCCATGGCGCGTTTCATCTGATCCGGCAGATCGATGTGTTTTATCTCCACCAGCGATACTTTTATTCCCCAGGGATCGGAATGGGTATCGATGATTTCCTGCAAACGCTGATTGATGTGCTCGCGGTTCATCAGCAGTTCATCGAGTTCAACTTCGCCGGCGATGCTGCGCAGCGTGGTTTGCGAAAGCTGGGAAGTGGCCTCGAGATAATTTTGCACTTCCACGATAGCTTTTACCGGATCCACAACGCGGAAATAAAGCACGGCGTTAAGCTGTACGGAAACATTGTCCTTGGTAATCACATCCTGCGGCGGGATATCCATAACCACCGTCCGCAAACTCACCTTGACCATCTTATCGATATAGGGTATCAAAATAATCAGACCGGGGCCTTTCGCGGCGATGATACGGCCCAGACGGAAAATAACGCCTCTTTCATATTCGCGTAAAATACGAATCGCGCTGGCTAAAAACAGAACGACAAGAATCGCAATTGTGAATCCTAAACTCATGGCAACCTCCAATTTGTTGGTTAATAATTTAAAAAAACTTCAAACCTCATAAGTGTCCGATTAAAATTGCATAAACGACATTTAAGAAAAAATAATAGAAATTTTGGCAAGTGAAGCATGAGAAATTCTGACTGTTTGAGTCCCGAGTACTCGGGACGAGTTTCAGAATTTCTGCGTAACGAGACATAAAATTTCTTATTTTTTCTTGTCAGTCTTCCCGATAAAGAGTTTCTTATGTTTTGCTCCGCAAAACTTAGAAACCCTACATCGGGATTGGTTCTTTTTTATCAAGTCTCTGATCCCGATTCCTCGGGGAAATAAGAACTTTACTTTTTGACTGGCCAAAAAGTAACAAAAAGCCCAGGCGAAATTTAACTCGTCCCGAGTACTCGGGACTCAAACACAAATTTCGCCGAAAACCAAGCTTGCTTCAAGTCCCACTCTTTTAGTTCAGGCGTTTTGCTTTGACAGCAAAGGGTTTCGTTTTAATATTTGACATTTTAACCGGACACTAAACATCAAACCTTTTTCTTTACTTTTAAAATAAGGCGTCCGCTTTCCAGACCGGTTACGGTAACTTCTGTTTTAACCGGTAGTTTTTCCTCGCAGCGCGCTTTCCAATATTCACCATGTACAAGAACCGTTCCCAGCGGGTTCAGCGTTTTTGATACCACGCCGTGTTCACCGATAATGCCTTCCGCACCGGTTATGGGCCGCCGTTGTTGTGCCTTTACCGCCAGGCTGATCACAAACAAAAAGAAGAGCAGGGTCAAAATAACCGTCCAGCCGATAACGCTTAAAGAAAGCTGCATTTCCGGCAACGGGGAATCAAACAGCATAAGCGAACCAAGCGCCATGGATATCACGCCTCCAATAGAAAGAATACCGTAACTCGTAACTTTTATTTCCAGGATAAACAGCACCACCGCAAAAAGGATCAGGGCCACGCCCGCATAATTTACCGGCAGCGTCTGCATGGCATAAAAAGCCAATACCAGGGAAATTACACCGGCAACACCGGGTAAAATTGCCCCCGGATGGTACAGTTCCAACATGACGCCCGCCATGCCAACCATCATCAGGATATAGGCCACATTGGGATTTAAAATGGTATCGAGTAAACGTTGACGCCAGGTCATCTCGGTGGTGATGATTGTGCTGTTTTTGGTATGCAGAATTTTTTTTGTGCCGTTGTCCAGCTTGATGCTCTTACCATCCAGAACGGATAAAAGCGAATCGGTCGTTGGCACAATGTAATCGATCACATGTAACTTCAGCGCTTCTTTTGCCGTTATATTCGCGCTATGACGGATGGCTTTTTCCGCCCATTCGGCATTGCGTCCGCGCTCGTGGGCGATGGCTTTTATTTTGGCCACGGCGTCGTTGGTTATTTTTTCCATCATGGTTTCGGATGTGCTCGAATCCATTTTACCACCGGGCATTCCCCCGCTAAACACCGGATGCGCCGAACCGATATTGGTTGCCGGGGCCATGGCGGTGACGTGCGCCGCATAGGTTATAAACATCCCCGCCGAGGCCGCCCGCGAACCGCTTGGCGCCACATATACCGCAACCGGCACGCTGGAACCCTGGATAGATTTCATGATGCGGTGCATGGATTCCATCAAACCGCCCGGTGTGTCAAGCTGGATAATCAGCAATTCGGCCTGATCGCTACCCGCTCTTGAAATGGCCTGTTCAATATATTCCACGGCTACCGGATTGATCACGCCGTTTATAACAATACGCTCAACCGTTGACGCCCGTACAGACAGAACAGCGCTAAAAAAACAGAACCCGACTAGAAAAAAAATACGTCGCATAATTTTAAGGGGTAGGTTAGGACACTTCTTTAAGTTAGATTTCCCAATTGCCAAAAGCAATAAAAGATTGCGTGTGAAACAGCGCGGACGCCAAACAGCAAACGGTCCGTTTTTAGGGGTTTTCACCATATAAATCAGTAAAGCCGGTTTTTGAATTACAGCGGTGAAGCTTCAAATAAATCCGCGCTTTGCGCCGTTTTGAAAAGCAGGCGATTGCAAGGACCCATTCCTTTTTGTTTTGTTTTTTTCACATATAAAACCGTATCTTGTTTTATGCAACACTACTGTCCGGTTTAATTTTGGGAGATAACTCCGGTGCCTTCATGAATAACCCCGGGATTTATCCCGGGGACAAACGATCCTGGCGATTAGCCCGGGCTTTAGCCCGTGAAGTGGTTGGGCTGAAGCCCATTCGAACCGCGCAGTAAGTTTTGGAGTTATGTGGCCTTTGGGGGCCGCTGAAGCAAA
>CAYWBI010000084.1:0-16085 GCA_964456445.1 uncultured Calditrichaceae bacterium | reverse complement strand
CAATCGTTGATCGATGTTCGGTGTTCGTTTTGTCTTGTGCTCAATTGCCCCTGCCTTTAGGTAGGGCACAAAACGCCACAATAAAATTATGGGCTTCAGCCCAAAACAAATCCCGGTCGGAACACTTTATAAAACCCTTTCAGGGTTTATTATTATTACCCTGATTTTACCAGGGCGCTGCCCTTCGCTTTGTTATTCTTCCCCGTTGGGGAAGAAGGGCATGTACGAAATAACGTTTCGGTTTATCTTGTTTAAATGAGTTGGTATTTAATCTACGAACAAGGAACACCGATTTTTGATTTTAGAACGGCGCGCTCCTGGCAAATCATAAATCTTCAATCGTTGATCGGTGTTCTGTGTTGGTTTTGGATCATAGTCAAACAGTCCCTCTTTGGATTTTCAATTGTCCTGATTTTGATTTACGAACAAGGAACACCGATATTCGATTTGAGAAGGGCGCGTTCATGGCAGATCAGAATTCTTCAATCGTTGATCGATGTTCGATATTGGTTTTATGTTGTGCTCAATTGCCCCGCTTGTCTTTCTACTTCGGGGTCATAAAGAATTAAATCAAAAGACCGATAGTTGTAAAGAATAGTTGTCCCTAATTAAAACATGAGTTTTGTTATTAGACGAAAAACTACATACGTTGGGCTGGTTCTATTTCTCTGCATTGGCCGTTGGTTCCTGCGCGGCTTAACCTGGCAGGGAGGCCCGGAACTGCATACAATTATGGAAGCCATCGCAACACTATTGGCTTTGATGGTTGGTACGTTGGCGCTCCTGCGGTTTTATAGCAAAAAAAACAATACTTTTTTATTTATTGGCAGCGGCTTTATCGGTAGCGGCTTGTTGGACGGGTATCATACCCTTGTGACTACGTAGTTTTTCAGTTCATATTTTCCATCCCTGCCTTCACAGTTAATCCCCTGGAGCGGTATCGCCTCACGGATTTTTCTTTCCGTTTTAATGCTGATAAGCTGGCTGGCCTGGAAACGCGAGGTTGCAATTGGCCCAAAGGGGGTTTTTAGTGAAAAGCTGGTTTTTTCAGCGGTCGCCAGTTTAATTGTGATCAGTTTTTTATTTTTTGCATTTGTTCCCCTGCCCCGTGCCTATAATCCAAATTCTTTCTTTGGCCGTCCCGAGGAACTTTTCCCTGCGCTGTTTTTCCTTTTGGCGCTCATCGGCTATCTGCAAAAAGGCTGGTGGAAGGACAATAGTTTTAAACATTGGCTGGTCATTTCGCTGATCATTGGGTTTATGGGCCAGGCCATGTTTATATCTTTCTCATCTCAATTATTTGATATCCAGTTTAACACAGGCCATGTGCTAATAATGGCCAGTTACCTATGTGTATTAAACGGGCTGTTTTTGAATTATTATCATTTGTTTAAAATATCAGAACAACAAAAAACCGAGTTGGAAAAACAAATATTCGAACACGGACAAGTTTGGGCGGCAATGAAAGAATACCGTTCGCAAAATGAGTTAATACTAAATGCCGCGGGTGAGGGCATTATGGGATTTGATCTCTATGGGAATCATACATTTATAAATCCGGAGGCATCGAGAATACTTGGATTCGAACCGCAGGAGGTTATAGGCAAGTCGTCACATTTATTGTGGAATCATTCAAAACCCGATGGGTCACCGTATCCTGAAGAAGACTGACCGATCCATAAAACTAAAAACAATCTATTTGACAACTTTAGTTCAGATGATGTTTTTTGGCATAAAAATGGACGCGCTATTGCTGTAAACTTCACCTATACCCAGATAAAACAAGACGACGAACTACTTGGCGCTGTTGTTATATTTCATGATGTTGGTGAGATAAAGGCAAAGGAGAATGAAATTCAAAAGCTGTCCATTGTCGTTGAGCAAAGTCCGGTGTCGATTGTTATTACGGATACAAAAGGCAATATCGAATATGTCAACCCGTTCTTCACAAAGACTACAGGATACTCAAGGGAAGAGGTCTATCATCGCAATCCGAGAGTTCTTAAAGGTGAAACCGAATCGGATGATTTCTATATAAACCTTTGGACAACTATTAAAAAAGGGGGAATTTGGAATGGGGAATTTTTAAACAAAAAGAAAAATGGTCAACAGTATTATGAACAGGCCACCATCAGTCCAATCTACAACAGTTCGGGCCAAATGACGCACTTTTGTGCGATAAAAGAGGATATTACCCAAAGGAAAAAAATGAATCTGCGCTGCAGGCATATTCGGAGGCGCTTGAACGAAGTAACAACAACTTGCAGGATTTTGCGTATATCGCATCTCATGATTTACAGGAACCGCTGCGCAAAGTTCTGGCTTTTGGCGATCGTCTGAACAGTAAGTTTGGAGCACAACTTGGCGAGCAAGGCAAGGATTACCTGCAACGTATGAATAGTGCGGCAACCCGTATGCGTTCTCTTATTGATGGCTTGTTAAGCTATTCCCGGATAAGCACCCAGGCAAAGGACTTTGTTCCGGTTGATCTGAACCTGATTGTAAAATCAGTTCTTGGCGATCTGGAAGAGCGGATATCCGAAACGGAAGCTCAGATAGAAACAAGCAAACTTCCAACAATTGCCGCTGATAAGATGCAAATGCGCCAACTCTTCCAAAATATTATTTCCAATGCAATAAAATTCCATGAATCTGAAAAGACACCACAGCTAAATATTCGTGCGGATATTCCGACTGATGAAAAAACGGATATGGGCGAAAAATTTTTCTGTATCAAAATACAGGATAACGGCATTGGCTTTGATGAAAAATATATAGATAAGATATTTAGCCCCTTTCAACGCTTGCATGGGCGGAGTGAATATGAGGGGAGCGGCATAGGCCTTTCCATTTGCAAAAAAATAACCGAACGTCATGGCGGAAAAATAGAAGTTAAAAGTAAACCTGGAAGTGGATCGACTTTCAGCCTATATTTTTCTATAAATAAAGTAATGGAATAAAAATGTCATCAATTACTCAACCCATCGTATTGCTTTTTGCCGATGATGATTTAGACGATCAGTTGCTCGTCAAGGAAGCCTTTGATGAAAACAGGCTTTCAAATAAAATATTTTTTGTAAACAACGGTGAAGAACTGTTGGACTATCTTAAGCAGCGCGGCAAGTTTAGCGATCCAGGTTTATCACCGCGGCCCGATCTGATTTTGCTTGATCTGAACATGCCCAAAGTAGATGGTCGGGAAGCCCTGAAAGAAATAAAACAAGATAAAAAACTGCGACAAATTCCCGTTGTTGTTTTAACGACATCTAAAGCCGAGGAAGATATTATTCGAACATACGATTTAGGCGTCAATTCATATATTAGTAAACCGGTTACCTTTGATGCCATGGTCAGAATAGTTTAAACAATTGAAGCCTACTGGTTCCAAATTGTAAAATTACCTTCAAGGAACAATGGTGAATAAATGATATCTGACGGGCTGCTACATATTTTATATATCGAAGACGATGAAGATGATTTCTTTATCATGCGTGATATGCTGGCGGATATCAATCCGGACAAGTATGTACTGGAATGGTGCAACAGACCCGCCGAAAGCATCTCCAAACTAAACAGCAACCATTTTGATCTTTGCTTTTTGGATTATCGTCTGGGGTCGGTGGATGGGCTTACCATTTTAAAAGACATAAAAGCACAAGGCCTTGACCTCCCTGTAATTATGCTGACCAGCCAGGTACGTGAAGATATTGACAGAGAGGCCATGCAGGCCGGAGCTATCGATTATCTTGTAAAAGGCCGCATAAGCATAAACGCCCTGGAACGTATCATTCGCTATGCAATATCAAATAAAAATGCTGAAAAAGCGCGTCGCGAAACAGAAACCCTGCAGCAAACCAAGGATTTAGCCGCGGCCGTCGCCCATGAATTTGCCCAACCCCTGCAAGCCTTATCCAATTACCATGAGCTTATGAGCAACGGTGTGCTAAAAAAAGAATATATTGAAAAAATAGGCCTGCAAATAAGGCGCATCCATGAGCTTACAAATAATTTGCGGAACATCACCGGTCTGAAAAAGAAGGACTATGTGGACACACAGATTCTTGATATCGAAATGTCAAGTAATGACCAGAAATTTATCGTTGGAAATAAAATCCTGATTGTGGATGATGAAGAAATCATCCTGGAAACCCTGGTGGATATGTTTCAGTTAAAAGGTTTGACCGTTGACAGCGCCTCAAACGGCGAAGATGCCCTGGAACTCATCCGTGACAACGAATATGAAATCATTATTTCCGATGTGATGATGGATGGGATGAGCGGCCCTCAGCTATTTGAAAAAGTACGCGCCATGGGCAATACTTCCACATTTATCTTCATCACGGGTTACGAAATCAGTGACAGCCTAAAGAAAATAGTTTCCCAGGCCGACGGCGTGCTTTCCAAGCCCGTTTCTATGGAAGAATTTTTCCAAACATTCAATTCTGTGCAGGATCGCTGCATAATTTAATACGTGTTCCACTGCCTTTGATGCCCCGATGTCTTTTTTTGCAATATGCCCATATCCGGTAAAAATCTATGCTCATATAATTTCCCATATCGATTGGAATTTTTCCTTCGGTGCAAACCATGCTAAGGTAAAGGTTGGCTGCTTGTTCCCCAAAAGCACGAAACGTTTTATCTTTACCTGAAATCACTTCCGGTAAAACCGGGCGCTTGCGTGCATCTGTAGTTTTATGTAAAAGGATTTTTATTTCCGATACCATAAGTGTCCGGTTAAAATTAGAAATGAATCGTTATAAAATCGGATATTTTTAATATCCTGATGCGCTATATTTAATGCCCGGCTTTGGCATTTATTTTGATTTATCGATTGGCAACCGATATATTAAACAGTTCATTCAAAATGAAGTGGAGTAATCCGTGAAAATGCTTATAAACATCCTCATCTTTTTAGCTATTGTTATCGGTATTGTAGCTATTATTCCGGCCTTTATCGATCCGGAATCAAATGTCACCAGGGAAATTGATGTCAATAAACCGGTAGAAATCGTTTATGCGGTCGTAAAAAATTATGATCTTTATAAACAATGGAATACCTGGTCGCGGACGGATAAAAGCGCGGTTAATGAAATATCGGGCACACCCGGTGAGGTTGGATCAAGCTGGTCCTGGTCCGGAGACACAGTGGGTACCGGAAAACTTACCCTGGAGAAATTGGTTCCAAATAAAGCAATAGTGGGACAATTGGAGTTTTATGCACCTTTTAAAATCAATGCGCAGGATATATGGGCTTTTAACGCGATCGATAGTAATTCTACACACATTGCCTGGACTTACAGAACACATGTCCGTTCGTATATGATGCGTTATATGAATCTTGGAATAGATGGTATGTTGGGACCGGAGCTTTCAAAAAGTTTAAAAAACCTAAAAGTCTTTCTTGAAAAATTACCATCGCCTCAAAAATTAAACAGTGAAGCGGAAGTTATCACGTACTAATTTACTACGTATTATTTTACAGGTCTTTTATGAAAGGAAAAACAATGTTCAAGACTTTTCTAATCTTAGTTGTTCTGACGTCATTATCCGTTGCACAGGATTATCATGCCACGCAAAAAATGCTTGATATAGATGAAGATGTTCTTCAGCAAATGGCGCCTGGTATGGATATGCGGTCGCTTGCGGAAAAATTTTACAATAAATCTGTTGACCAAATCTCCAAAATGGTCCGGGGCAGCGGCAATCAGGCAAACGTATTGCCCGGGGATTTTTATCTTTCAAAAAACAAAATTCGTGTTGATATGCAAATCGAAGGCAAAAAAGCCACATACATTTTCCGTTTGGACAAGGACAAAATGTATTCCATCGATAATGAGAAAAAAGAATATCTTGAAATGGACCTTAAGCAGATGCGCCGTTTACAAAAAAATGTCAGAGGACAGGTTGAAAATGCGATGTCTCAGATGGGCGATGCATTAAAAAATTTAACGCCCGAGCAGCGGACCCAGATGGAAAGTATGATGGGCACACCAAAAAAACAACCCGTCGCAATAAACGCTACTGGAAAAACTCTGGTAATCAATGGTTTTAAGTCCAGCGAATATCGGGTTGCGGGTCCCAAGAAAATGGAACAGCTTTGGATATCTACATCCCATCCGCAAATGCGGCGCTTATTTGAGCAGATGAAAGACGCCTTTCCGGATGACGCGGCAGATGAAAAGCAGATTTGGAACAAAATTAAAACGGGCTGGCCGGTAAGAGATATTACAATCAGTGGCGGTTCCTATGGCCCGACGGCATCATTAAGCATCAATGAGATAACATCGATCAAAAAAACACATTTTTCTGCCGGTTTTTTTGCTCCGCCTGCCGGATATAAAAAAACAACCATGCAAAATATGATAAACGATCAAATGAGATCTAAATAAAAAGGGGGAAGGGTATTGGTTGTGTTCTGGTGAGATTCGCGTATAATATTTGCCCAAATTGAAAAACTTGGATAAATTAATCGCTTTAACAAAAATATTACCGGCGTAAGTGAGGTAGTCCTTTCAGCAAACGCAAAGGTTGTGAACCCGCTTATTGTATGTTTAGGGAACGGCACAAAAGAATAAATACATGAATAAACCAACAGCACAGGAAATATCCCGTAATAATGTCTGGTTGATGTTTGACCGCATTGCCCATCGCTATGATTTGTTAAACAGATTGCTGTCTTTTAGACAGGATGTAGCCTGGCGCAATAAAATGGCCCGCTATTTACCGGCGGGAAACGCACTCGATGTACTGGATGTAGCTACCGGTACAGGTGATGTCCTGGTTTCGCTTTATAAAAAATCCGGCCGCATAAAAAATGCGATTGGCATTGATATGTCCGAAAAAATGCTTGAGGCCGGCAGACAAAAAATAAACCACTTAAAGCTGGACCCAATTATCACTTTACAAAGCGGGGATGCCACGGCCCTTGAATTTGCCGACAATCGCTTCGATGTGGTAACCATTTCCTTTGGTATCCGCAATGTGATAGATGTGGATAAGGCTCTCACCGGAATGTCCCGGGTGTTAAAGCCGGGCGGCAGGGCGCTTATCCTGGAGTTTTCCCTTCCCGGAAGCAAATGGTTAAAATCCTTTTATCTTTATTATTTTCGGAATGTACTGCCCAAAGTCGGTGGCCTTATTTCCGGTGACAGCTATGCCTATAATTATCTTAATAAAACCGTTGAAGAATTTCCCTACGGTCAGGCGTTCGCGGATCTCATGCAAAAAAATGGTTTTCAAAATGTGCAATTCCACCCGCTTACGTTTGGAATTGCCACCATCTATCAGGGCGAAAAAGTCTGCTAATGCGGAGAAATGACCGATGAGCCAAAATACAGACATGAAATATTCCTATGATCAGGCATCGCTGCAACTTGCCGGTAAACTTGAATACTTTTTAAATAATCCAACGCTGATAACAGCCAACCGGATTATTCGTGTACAGGTTCCCATCGAAAGTTTGGATTTAGTGGAATGGTTAAGCGGCCAGAGTGCCGATGAAAAAACCTACTGGCGCGACCGCGAAGGAAAATTTGAAATGGCCGGTCTGGGTTCTGCGGATCTTGTTTCCGGGTCACTTATGCCCAATTATTCGGCTTTGATTACCCGTCTTGATGAGTATCTGGACCCCACCGGGAACAATATCCGGTACTATGGCGGCATTCGTTTTAATCATAAACGTTTTTCCGATCACAAATGGCAGCCCTTTTCATCCTACCGGTTTATTGTTCCGCAATTTGAATTGTTCCGCGATGGTCAACAGAGCTTTTTTGCCTGTAATTTTTTAATCCGCGAAGATGAAAATTTTACACGTACCATACAGGCTTTGATCTCAAAGATCGATTCGATATCGTTTGGACTTGGTCTGGACGAAAATTTTCTTGCCGTTCCACAAGCGCGTGAAGACTACCCGGACCAATCCGGCTGGGCACAAAATATCCGTTTGGCGCTTGCCGAATTTAAAAGTGGAAATCTTCAAAAAATTGTTCTGGCCCGTAAGTCACGTTTTGTCTTTGAAAAGCCCATCGAACCAATCGATCTCTTATGGCGGCTTCGCTTAAATAATCATCGTGCCTACTACTTTTGTTTTCAGCCCAAAAAAAATGTCGCCTTTATCGGAGGCACACCCGAACAACTCTATGCCCGTGATGGAAATGAGATTTGTACCGAAGCCGTTGCCGGCACGCGGCGCAGAGGCAAATCCAGCATCGAAGACCGGCAATTGGAAGACGATCTGCTCAATTCTGAAAAGGATATCCGCGAACACCGCTTTGTTGTGGATAGCATACGAAGGGCATTAAGCCGCTTATGTGAGCGCGTGGACGACCAGGACGCTCTGTCCGTGCTAAAACTTTCCGGTCTGCAACACCTGCGTAAAACATTTCGTGGCATTCTGCGCAGGGAGACAGATGATTCTAATATATTATCTCATCTTCATCCCACTCCTGCGGTCGGGGGTGTTCCAGGAAACAAGGCCATGGAAAAAATAGACGAGATTGAGAAATTTGACCGTGGATGGTATGCCGGGCCGGTTGGCTGGTATGCAGGAAATAAAGCAGAATTTGCCGTGGCTATCCGCTCCGGCCTGGTTTATGAAAACCAATTGACCCTTTATTCCGGCGCCGGGATTGTAGATGGTTCCGATGATGCAAAGGAATGGGAAGAAATTGAAAATAAAATCTCCGGCTTTCTGAGCGCAATTCAGATGCAAAGTAATTTAGGGCCCGTTGTCAAACAATCCATCTGATAACTAAAACCCATTCGACGATCAAATCCAAAGGATATCATGGTAAAAAAAACGAATAAGGTCCGTATCTCTCCGACCGGGCCCCAAAAACCCCTGGAAGAGCCATCACTTTTGGCCCGAAAAAAACTGGATATTCTTTTTCCCGTCCTCATAACCATCTTGCTCCTTTTTATGTTTAAACCCATGGCCATTGATCACTTAGTCCCAAAAGGTGTGGATGTTCTGGCCTCAATCTCTATTTCTCATCAAATCAATAAATGGTCGGGGAAAACGGGCAATGTAGCCTTGTGGAACCCTTATATCTTTGCGGGCATGCCACGTTACCAACGTTTGCCACCGGTTACATTTTCGGTGGATAAAGTGATAGGTATCCTGGGGCGGTTTTTTAATGATATTTTTCTTTATACCCTTCTTGCCGCAATCGGGATGTACTTTTTTTTGCGTTATTTGGGGCTGTCCCCTTTGATCAGTATCGGTGGGTCATTGATTTTTATATTAATGCCACATTATAAAGCGCTATATCTGGAAGGCCATTATACCAAATACCGGGCGTTAATGCTGCTGCCCTGGGTCACCTGGGCTTTTAGTTTTTTTATGAAGCGGAGAAACATCCTTGGCGCCGCTCTTTTTGCGCTGGCCTTTGGGCTACAGGTCCGTACCCAACATTATCAAATTGTGTTCTACAGCGGTTTGTTTATGTTTGCATTGGGCATTCAACCGCTTCTAAAAGATTTGTTTGAAAAAAATTATGCGCGTTTTTCAAAGACCGCGGTGTTGGCTGTTGCCGCCGTGGCGCTGGCTGTATTAAGCGCTGCACAACCCATTTTTCAGGCCCAGGAATATCTGCCCTGGTCCAAGCGAGGCAAAACGACCATAAGCCTTGCCCAGCCGCAAAAAACAAAAGATGTACCAAAGACAAACGGTGTTTCGATAAAATATGCCACCCAGTGGTCCACCGCCCCGGACGAAATTTTTACCTGGCTCATACCCGGTTATTATGGCGGCATGTCCGGTGAAAAATATACGGGCGATGCCGTTCCCCAACTAAAAGGGCGGGTGATACCTGGTTATTGGGGAAACATGCCCTTTACCCAGAGCTATGAATATATGGGCGCGCTTAGTTTACTGCTTGCGCTGATCGGCTTGTGGTACAATCGTAAAAATAATTTTATTATAAGCATGTCTGTGTTTGCAGTGTTTCTGACGGTGCTTTCATTGGGCCGTCATGCACTTTGGTTTTACAGCCTTTTTTATGATTACATGCCTTTTTTTAACAAATTCCGCGCACCCATGATGAGTGTTACGGTTACCTTTTTTATTGTGGCCCTTCTGGCCGCCTTCGGCCTGAAAACACTTTGGGAGATGCGGGCGGGCCCCTTCGATATTAAAAAATACAAACCCATATTGATTATACTTGGGGGATTTGTGGCCTTTGGGATTGTTCTATGGATTGCCGGCCAGGGATTCGCTTTTCTAAAAAGCGGAGAACAATATAACGCCCAGGTAAGCGCCTTGCTGGTTTCTGTGCGCAAGGAAATGTTTGATAGTGATACGCTACGTTTTATTGCGCTAATATCTGCGGGCGGCTTAGCAATAATTGTTTATTTACACCAAAAAATATCCTTTAGTGTCCTGGCCGTATTCCTTATTCTGCTGGGTAGTATTGATATGATGAATATCCAGGGCCGGGAGACAAAAGATTTTGTAAATCTTGAACGGCTGGAAAAAAATTATTTCCTTGAAACCCCAACGGATACTTTTTTGAAAAATGATAAAGAAATATATCGCATCATGCCTTTCGGACGCATGTTTGGTGATAACCGCTGGGTATATTTTGATCAGTCGATCGGGGGCTATACGCCGATAAAGATGTACACCATCGAGGAAATTGTCGAAAACAACCTGGCCAACGGGATGCGTTTAAACCCGACGGTGCTGAAAATGCTAAATGTAAAATATATTGTTTCGCGGCAAAAACTCGATTTGCCCATACTTAAACTGGTTAACGAAGACAAAACCCACGGTCTGCAAACCTATTTGTTTACCGGGCGTCTAAAACGTGGCTTCTTTGTCGGTAAATGGCAGAAGATCACCGATGAATTCGAACGCGTCGGAATGCTGAACCGCCCTGAATTTGCGGCGGAAAAAACAGCAATTGTTGAAGAGGATATCTCTACCCCTATAGAAACCCCGGACAGCAGTATGGTAACCCTGAGCGACTTTTCGCCAAATGGTTCCGTGTATGAGGTATTCACGGATAAGACGGCTTTATTTGTGACCTCAGAACTCTATTACCCACCCGGCTGGAAGATATTCCTGGACGGCCAACCGGTCACAAAAATATACAAGACCGATCATGCCCTGATGTCCATAGTTGTACCAAAGGGCGCGCACCGAATTATTTTGAACTTTGCCCCCGAGTCCTACACGAAAAACATTCGCCTGGCATCCATCTCGCTCGGGGTGATTTATCTCAGCATTTTTGTTACCCTGCTTTTGGGCTATATGGAACGTCGAAAAAACAAAATTAATGGCCGGAATTAGGATAAAATATTCGGGAAAACGGCTATGGAACCAACGGTTATTTTCAGGTATCCTGAATAAATATTAATGATCGTTTTCTTTTCCATCAAAGATATTTAAATAAAATTTTGATTCTACGGGTTTTGTGGATGAGGCTCAATACATTTATGGACTGGTAAAAATTGTATGGCACTTATTTGGAAGATTCATTCGTCAGCTCTCATTGCTAAGCGGCCATACGACACGAACTTACTCTGCCGTCTTCTAACAAAAATCATATCGGAAGCTACCTTCCCTTCGTAAAGGCAAAGTCACGCATACATGAAGATGGTTCAGTTAATCGATAGGTCGTTTACCATAACTTTATCTTGTGCTTTCTGTGATTCTTTTGATGTAAATATGTACCGTATTCCAATATTTGTAAGATTAGGCGTGAGAAACCAATAGGGTCTAAATAATAACAGTCGGGATATTTTACAATAAATGATGGAGGTATCGATGAGAACGTTTAATTTTTTTACATTGTGTGTTTTATTTTTAACGTCCAATGCATTCTCCCAAGATTATGCACTCGATAAGGGCGCAACCATCCTCTCTGGCACGGGAAGTTTTATCAGTCAGGGAGGCGATCTTTTCCAGGATTCCAAAGGAAACAACTCTAATATTTTTACACTAGTGCCAACTATTAATTATTTTATCGTGCCTAATGTTGCAATTGGCGCGGGTCTAGCATACACGAACTATTCTCAAGGAGATTTTAATTCAAGTTCAATCGAAATCGGGCATTCAATTAGCTATTTTGTAGGCGATCAGGACAGTAATAATTATCCATATTTTTTTGGGGCAATCCACTATTCAAACTCTAGTTCAGGTCGTCAGAACATTTCCGGTAGCGATATAAACTTTGGTATAGGTTTGATCACGCCTATACAGGATAGAGGACATCTTGGATTTGTTATGGAAGCAGGATATCATATTCTAAATTTAAAAAATGATTCATGGTCCCAATCTGTTTCCGGTAATAAAATTGCAATTGGGATTGGGATTGTAGGCATGATATTTTAATTCATAGGCTATCCAGATCACTCTACTAATTGAATAAGGAGTGAACAAAATTTTGAAATTGTGTTATTTGCAAATAACCCTTCTGGAAAGATGCCCAACACGTTGTGAATTGGCATGGGCATCGATATTTTCCGTTCTGCGATTTGAAACACTTTTGTTTCGAATACAGGAAAGGAGAACCAATACTTTTTAATTTAAAACCAGGGTTTACTCCTTGCTGACCTTTTTCACATTTTTCAAAAACCAATGACGCGGATCGATTTTGGGGGTCTTCTCCGAGTGGACCGTTAATGGGGCCTTCCCTAAATCCATACGGGTTATGGTTGAATTAAGTTCGACGTCCATCGGGAGAATAAAATCAATATTCGGAATGTTGATTTCATATTGCCCCTTTCCGGTTGGACGTATTTCCACCTGGGGCAGATCGGTTGTATATAGATACAGATGGAAAAAACCCTTCAAATCCTTCCCGCTATTTTTTTGCATAAGATTTATAAGATCATTTGTTACCACAAAATTTGGATAGCTATATGCCGGATCCGTGGCAAACTGTTTTAAAGATTTTAAAAACAAAGAATCCCCGATGATATAGCGCAAGCCGTGCATCACCATGGCGCCCTTGCTATAAATATCGGACGTGTAGGATGTTTGGGTATTGGCCGGTTCCTTTTTAACAATTGGGGAATTGTTGCGCACCCGTTTTTCTATTTTCCGCATATAGGCAAAATAGGAAGAGTCCCCGCCATGTGACTCTAAATAGAGCGCTTCACCATAGGTGCAAATGCCCTCATGTAACCAAAAGTGGGCCCAGTCTTTGGCCGTAATTTTATTGCCCCACCACTCATGCCCCATTTCATGCAGCATCAGTTCGTCAAAATATAAATCGCCTATATGCTGGTTGCGGTAATGATTGCCATAGGCATTTAAGGTCTGATGTTCCATTCCCAAATATGGGCTGTCCAGCAAACCAAATTTTTCCTTTGCCCAGGGATAGCGGCCAAAATATGTGCTGTACACGGTGAGCATGTCAATGGCCTGATCTACCAATTCTTCGGCCTTTTCCCACCGGTTTTGGTTTAGAACATAATAGTCCACCGGCATGGAATCTATGGCGCTGAAGTGGATAAATTTCCGCAGACGGGTATATTTACCCGCCCCGAAATTTATATCATAATTATTGATGTTATAAGCGGTAAACCAATGATACGTCATTGTATGTTTATCCGGATCGGCCGTCTTGCCGCGCAACAAGCCGTTGGAAGCAACTACGAGTGTATCCGGGACCGTAATGTTTATCGCTACGCTATCGGGCTCGTCCGATGGGTTGTCTTTGCAGGGGAACCAGATTTTTGCGCCTTCGCCCTGACATGCCACGCCGATCCATGGCGCCCCTTCCTTATCCTTCTCCCAAACAAAGCCGCCGCGCCATGGGGCGTTTGCAGCTTCCGGCGGAGAACCGGCATAATACACGGTAACATAGAATACGGAATCAGCGCTTGCGGGCAAATTGATAAATAAGCGGGTATCCTTGTGATTATAGTTCAGACGTTGATTTTTAAAAAGAATTGAATCTACTTTTAGTTCAGGAACGAGGTCGAGTAGTAACGTATCGAGTGGCTGGATAAGCGGATGCAAACCGATGGTTGTATAACCGGCGATTTGTTCGCTGGCAATATCGATATCCAAATTTATATTATAGAATGAAACGTCATACTTTGCTTCCAACACAGGAAGCTCGCCACCCGATGGATAATCGTTTCCGAAACCGACATATTTCCAATACATATATCCTGCAGCTATCAGGGCAAGTATAATTAAGCTTCCAATGGTGATCCCGGCCCACTTTAAAAATTTTTTCATAATTACTCCAGGATATAGGTAAGACTAAAAAAGTATAACGATCCGTCAAGTTACAATTTTATGCACGTTACGCCAAAAATGTTTAATTCATTTTTTTAAAAAGGAATAACACAAGGATAGGACGGATATTGAGGTAAAAGGTTTTTTAATTTTTATCGAAATTATTGTAAAACCACAATGACGTTTGTAAATGAAAGAAATAAAATCCGGCTCTTTCCGGACGTGACGAATCCTTTGGCAGAAGGTATAACCTATTTAGCCAAAATCCGACCGGCGGCCCCTGGGTGGCGTTGGCCTGCGTTCTTGCCTGTCCCTGATCATGGTAAGGGCGTAATGTTTCTATTGCTTATTTTGTTTAGCTGCTGAATATTTCTAATTCGATTAGTAACCGACTTACGATTGATAAAAGCACCAGGAAAATGAAATACGCTCCTCTTTTGGTCCTTTTGTCAATAACTTTGCTTCTTTGAATTTCAAAAAAGGGCCAAAGAAGTCCAGCAATTAAAATGATTCCTGTCGGGATGATGATAGATTTTTCGTTGGAAACAAAAAAGGCGGCCAATAGCCCAATAGATAAAATCGATACAATTAGTGTCAACTTACTATTGCTTCCCATCTGATTGTTGATTGGTCCAAAGTAAAGAAGTGTATTTAAGAGTTCTTCTCTTTCCCGAACAGATGAAGGAATGCTAATAAAATCGGTTCTTTTTCCGGTTTTTATCAGAATTTGTCCTTGTGGAGATTCAAATATCTTTTGTATATCTTTTTTATTAATAGTCACTGTTGGCACATTCTTTTGTGTTCGCGAGATTGTCTCGCCGTCAATAGTTAATTCGAAAGTGTCCCAATTATTTTTTTGTCTTTTGAGTCCATTGAAAAGCCCAAAGCCTAGAGCGAGCAAAATGATTGGAATTGATAATTGTAATGGGTTAACAGTTGATATATCCGTGTTTTGGGTGGCTGATGATATGTAAAAACCTGCAATTGCTGCTATTAGTGCAACCGGAATAGTCTTTATCAGTACTTTTTTTTGGACTTTTTTGAAACCATAGGGGTCAAGTTTAAATGTTCTCATTGTCATCCTTTTTTTTGGGCAGCCAACGACTGATTGTAAGATGGAGGAACGCTGCAAGAGCTTCCGGTTATCAAATCGCCATCCGCATGAAGGTGCGCCTTAAAAACGTGTGGACTCAGCCGCAGAGCGTCGGAACCGTGCATGGTCGCCCGAGCGCCAGTACTCGTTGATCTTTCGAACAACGGCCCGAATAGCTTCCTCGTCTATCGATGCTTGTTTTGTCATATCTCACCTCTGGCTGGCTAACGCTTGGTAATATTGCAAGAAAACCGAGCGGTCAGTGATTTTCAAGTTGCCGATGCACGCGCCCGGAAGAAAAAATTAAGATTTGACTGAACGCGTTTTGGGTCGGAGTGAACCGCCGGTTATAGCCCAAGAGTGGTCGCAGCGTATTTTTACCATGTCAAAAAATTTCTTGAAAGGTTTGGCAAATATCCCAGGCAACTTACAAAGGATGAAATCAAACAGTATTTTCTCAAAAGCCGAAAAGATCGTAAAACAGGTAGTGTACAATTGTCAAACTTTTACCGTAGTAAGATCATTTTACGGTTTTTTTTGAAATTGTTCACTATAAGCTGATAAATGTAAATGCCTGAACCGGTTACTTGACCGGTATCATCCCGCCCATCCCAAACCACGACTTTTTCTCCTGTGGTTTGTTGTTCATTAACAAGAGTACGTATTTCCTCTCCAATAATATTATAAATTACCAGCCTCACCTTGCCGGCTTTTGGTAAATAGTAAGGGATAGCAGTAGATGGATTAACCCAACTTGGCCGCTATAAATAAAATTTTACCTAAAATCGGCGAATTTCG
>CAYWBI010000083.1:12300-16251 GCA_964456445.1 uncultured Calditrichaceae bacterium | reverse complement strand
AAAGCCTATTTTTATTTGACATATATACGGCAAATGACGTATATTACCACAGTAATTGAAACAAACCAAAAGGAGACAAGATGGAAAATTTAAAAGGATTAAAATACACTGGAAAAGGGTCAGTTAAACAAATCAGTTGGGCAACTGATTTATTTAACAGTGAAATAGATGAAATTGAAAAGCGGTATAAAAATGCTTTATTACGTGTTAAAAATAAAACAATGCCTATAAAATGGGCTGAAGCATGGAAAGCCGCAGTGAAGGACGATAGAGTAATAAAAATGATAAAAATGTTTGCAAGCCAAAATGCAGACATTACAATTAACTATAAAGGATTAAAAACACAAACCGGGACAATCAGCGTATCTAAAATAGTTGAAAAAGTAGCCATTGAAAATTACAACAAATAACCAAAGGAGAAAATAATATGGGTTGGATTCATGCTGGTACGAACGGAAAAGATTTCCGTTCATCCGATCAAAAAAGACGTGACGAGCTGGCAAAAAATGTAGCAGATGCCAAGCGGCATTTGCTATATGCTGAACGTAGTCTGGCGTGTTTCGACCTCGCGCAAGAACGCGCGAGGTCTTAATCCCCTCTGAATAACGGGGCTTTCCTACAGCCCCCTATGCGGGGCCATGTTATCACTGGTTTTATACAGGCAGTTTCGCGAATGTACATAACTTTTTTCAGTTTTCCAATTGCATCGCTTTGATTTTTCCATTCTCTCTTCTCCAATTGTATGTTTTTTATACATTTGACATCCTTGCGCGGACCTCCCCCCTTTTTAGCGCTTTTTCGGCTTTTCCCTTGGTTCGCGCATAATGCTCTTATTCAAAGATGTAATAAGGCTTTTCCGCCCCTTCGTCATACTTGCCCGGACCATATTTCTCCCGTTTTTGCCAGTCGGCCTCGCACAGTGAAAAATAGACCACATAGTCTTCCCCAACATCCATTACACTTTTTACTTCACGTCGTATGCGCTTTATTTGGGCCTCATTTGCTTCGGCTTCAAAAACAGATTTTTGCACACGTACCGCATAATTGGTCATGACCTTGGCCACCCGTTGCAGGCGTTTTATGTCGCGGATATCGTAAATAATTAACCATTTTTTCATTCCATCCGCCTGTTTTAATATATTTCATAGCTACGGATGCGCACCAATGTCCCCGGTCCATCCGTAACCGGTTTTTCGGAACAGGCATCGCACAAGGGGTAAATGTACAGATAATCTTTTTCCTGATCGATAATTTTCAATATGCGGTCACGCAGCTGCTCCATACCCTTCTTAGATATCTCGCATTGGAAGAACGATTTTTGCACGCGCAGGCCAAAGTCTTCCAATGTGCGGGCTGTTTTACTCAGGCGTTTTGGATCACTGACATCATAACAAATCATATAGATCATTTGTTCACCATACCGTTATTTGATAATCAGGGATTTATAACGCCGCTCTTCCCCATTGAGCACTCGCCGGAAATGTTTTACCTGTAACAGGATAATTTTTTTGTAGCTTATTTTGCTTTGCATTGGCTGATAAAATATCTCTGTCGCCAGTTTCTTTTCAAACTGCATCAATACCTTACGTAGTCCCTGTTGATTAAGCAACACGCCCTTTTTGGATTCGATTGCTTCGTGTTCCTGGGGGATATCGAGAGGAAAATCTTCGTCGGCTCCGCTAAACTCCACGGTTCGAAAATCATCTTTTTTAAGAATGCCCAGGTTAAACAGGGAAAGCGTAAGCGGATCGGCGATGGCGGCGCGATATTCTTCCATCAAATCGAAGCTAAGGCTGCGTTTGCCATATTCAATGCTATGGAAGTAACCCACATGCGGATCCAGGCCTTCCATCTCAAGTGCTGCGTCCACGCGGTATAAAACGAGGGTATAGATAAAGCTGAGCACGGCGTTTACGTTATCTTCGGGCGGGTTCATGGAACGTCCGTTAAAGCGGGCAAAGTCGGGCACCAGCGCTCGGCCCAGCACTTTAAAATAGTAGCGGGCGGCGCTGCCTTCAAAGCCGCGCAGGCTGGCGGTGTTTTCCGCCTTCTCGGCCCTGCGTATCAACTCTTTTACCTTTTGGCTTTCTTCGGCCACGCTGCCTTTATACACCCCGCCCCGCCCTATGCGCAATAAAAAATGTAGTTGGTTTTTCATTTTACCCACCGCAATATCACGCGCGATCTGTAAACAAAAAGCCTCGTCATGCAGCCGGTCGAACTGTTTTTGACGCAGAAAGACGTTTTTGCCCATGCTGAAGGCCAACCGACCGTTATAGCGTCCATTTTTGTTGACGAACACCGTATCAATGCGGCGGTGCATCAGCATTTTAAGCGCGGGCGTGCTGATATCGATATTGCCGATAAGCACCAGTTGTTCGGTTTTATATGGAAAGATGGTACGGGTGGTATCATCATCCATTTTTAACAGCAATGTTTGGCCGCGTTTTTTTAATTGTCCCCGGGTGGTTATCAGATAGATGGTGGACATACAGATGCTCCCGTTTTATGGTTACGGTGTTAACGCAAACCGGCGCAGTTCTCCCCAAACGCAGACCTGCTGATCATAACGGTAAAGAGTGCTATAAACAGTCCCTGCGTTTGGGGGAAGGCTCATATTTTGTTCAACCAGAGCTGCCCGGCTATATGTTACTTCACCCGTTTGCTTACTTGTTCATATAACTCCGGTAAATGATTTTTTAGATGTCTCAATTTTTTAAATTCTTTTTTTGTTATGCTGCCTTTTGCGATGTACCGTTCCAGTTTCTTTCGATCTTTTTCCAATTGATCCTGCGCTATGCCCGGTTCTTCCGGGGCTTGCGGTATATTGATGCCCGGTTCATCTTCGGGTGTCTCTCCCAGGATTTCACACACGGTTTTATATGGCGCCGTCCATTCGCCGCTGTTCTTTTTTTGCCGCAATTTTGACTTAAAGGCCGTAGCAATTATTTTATCTGTTGCAAGATTGGGATCGGCCTGCCAATCGTTAAACAAATTGTTAATAAGGTTCGCATCGGTCTGCTGTTCCAGCTTATCAAGGGTACTCCTGCGCGCCCGCTCTTTTTTCTCTTCCGGGGAGCGTTGTTTATCCATCCACTGTGTCATTTTAGCGTGTAACTCCGGGCTTTCTTCTTGCCCCACAATTTCAAAATTCCCATAGCCTACCGCCGTTTTGCCCCCCACGCCAAGCACACATAAGGCGTTGTGATAGGTCTCTTTTATTGTCGTCAGCATTTCCGGCGTACTATATTCTTTGTCCACCAGTGCACGAAAGACATATTCCGTACCGGCAGCAACAGCCATAAATTTTATTGGCACCGGGTCCATCCAATCCCCTGGCCATTCAGTTTTATTGTTATAATAATCACGGTAATGTGGGGTAAGGATTTCAATCTCCATTTTGGGCGGTTTTACGGGATATGCATCCAGAAAAATGACCCGTCCCATTGTTTTTTGATTCCCGAATAAAGTCGGCATCAAACTATCGGGATCGGCGTCATGCTTATCATCCATATAGCCCATTTCAAAACGTCTTGCCGCACGAACCAGTCCTTTTATGGAGGCCGCTGGTAGGTAAGGAACGCCCAGATTATGGTCCAGGGTTATACCGGTTCCCGTAGGATGGCTGTAGCCCAGGCCGCTGATAAGTCGGCTTTTCAGCCGGGTGTGGAAAACAAGTGGTACATACCTTTTTTGAAAAGCTTCCAGAAAGGCCATTTGCCGCAGGTGACAGGCTTCCAGCATCTTTTGGGTTTGTTGTGTTTGGCCCAGCTCTTCGTATTTTCTTTTGATGATATCGTAAGCGCCACCTTTTTCCTTCTCACGTGGCTTAAACATGTTTTTTTCATTTTCATCCAAATCAAGGAATTTATAAAACCACAAGGCGTAATTGCCCTTGTTAAAATTGCCTAGGGCCCGGTTCATAGTTTTAGATACAGGTATCATTCACCG
>CAYWBI010000083.1:0-12200 GCA_964456445.1 uncultured Calditrichaceae bacterium | reverse complement strand
TGTTAAAATTGCCTAGGGCCCGGTTCATAGTTTTAGATACAGGTATCATTCACCGCCTCCTTTGGCTTCCATGGCCGCATAGCGTTTGACCCATTCCAAAAAAGAGAGCGCTTCCTTCTGCGTCATCAGATAATGGTTTTGCTCCATATTGGTGATAGCCACTAAAAAATCCCGGTGATTGTTTGCCTTTTTAATCCAGGATTGTTTTTCCAGCCAGGCCTGCATCATGTCAAAAACCAGCAGGTATTTGGAATCGCTTTTGGCCACCATAAAAGCGAGAGTTTGTCCAAAGCCGTTCATAAGTATCATCGAGGGAATACCGGCGGTAAGGCTTTTAAACTCATCCAGAAACTTTTCATTTTTACCAACCAGCCCGCCATAAACCTGTTCCAGGGCAAAGCCCGCGCGTTTTTGTCCTAAAGTTCTCATTGTTACGCTCCTTCCACCCAATTTATTTTACATATCCCGCGGCCCAGGGTCTCGTCGCCGCCAATTTGCATAAAGCCGTTGATGATCTCAGTCATGTGTTTGTTCACCGTCTCGGCTTGCAGGTGATTGAGGTGTTTTTGGGTAAAATAGACGATAGCGTACAGGTAGGTGTCCGTCGGCAGCAGTTCTTCATACCGCAAAGAGCCTGTAGCGGTCGTGCCCTTATCGGCGTCAATTTTTATTTGTGTCTGTACTTCGGTACAGGAGGTGACCACATAATCATACATTTCATCGGAAACCAGCAGCAGGCGTTCCAATTCGTTTATTTTGGAGAGCGGACTGTTGGTATCGGCGTCTTTCACCTGCACCACGGCGTCTTCCAAAATGACCTGCCCGTTTATGTCGCCCGCCAAGACCAGGGCTTCATCTTTCGCCACAGGGGGAATGTCCCAGTTTACGTCCTTTCCTAAAAAGGCCATGTCCCTTAGGTAACGTTTGATCACCATGGGTGAGGTGACCCAGACAAACGGCGCCACATTGGAACGCACCGGCATGGCCAGCATACGGGCGTCGGATACGGCAATAGCTGCAGGAATATCATCCTTGCCGTTTTTCTTTTTGCCGTCATTGTCCGCATCGGATCCAAAAATAAGATTTATTAAATCACCGGCCTCTTCGCCTGCAAATTTACGGTAATGGGCCCGCATGGCGCCTTTTACTGCCGAGGCTTGAACGTGGGGCCATTGGGTATGGCGTTCACGTTGGATAGGCAAATCCACAACGGAGGTCGCTGCACCACTCCCGGCATGGATGGGGGAAATGGCATAAAACGTACACATGGATATGATTTCTTTATTTTGCATGATAAGCTCCTCTTTTATATTTCAATACAATTTTCAGATATTTTTTTGTCAAAAACCGATCCGGCCGGATAATAGGCTTTCATGGGTTTGTGAAAACCCTTATTCAGGTCCCAGCCACCGCGATATAACAACTTCCCACCGGCAATCAAGGCGGCTTGTTCCTGTTCATCCGCTTCAACGGCGGTTAAAGTCATAAAAAAGCCGCTGCTTCCCTCCGGGAGCTTGGGCGCATTTATGCACCGGTACGGGCCAAAACGTTTTTCACCCCCCAGGCTTAAAACGCCCTGTTCTTTTAGCGGCAAAGCTGTCGAAACACCAAAAACAAGGGAGACATCTTCCAGAAGACGAACATGAGTAAACGAATATAGGTGCCCCTCCCGCACCTTGCGCGAGGCATCCATGGCAATGCCGGTGCGAATTTCATCGTAATAAAAATACGAAGATGGCTTAATGTCGTTCTGTTCTGCTCCGTTTAGTTTTAGAACAGGCACCCACTGCCCGCCGATATTCTCCAGTTCGCTGCCTTCCCCTTTTGCCCACACAAGCCGATCGTTATCGGTTGCTACCAACGGACTTGATTGTAAGTCGGCAACATATATGGGCGAGCTGTCATTGTTTTTGTCAACGAACCAGGTATAGGGCGTGGGGACATAGAGCACATCGCCTTTTTTAAGCAGAGGCCCGGCCAGACTAAAGGGGGCTTCGGCGCCCGCCTTGCCAATGGTCTTTAGCAGATCGGCGTTTATTTTGCCTTGATGGTAATCTTTATAAGCGATGCCGTTCTGGTCAAGCGCGGCTGTCCTTAAGGCGCCCATAAGGGTCCCGGCTGAAGGCGGGAACAAACTTGGTGCGGAATGGTCTTGCCCCATATTCATGGGAGACGCATCCTTAAAAAACAGGGTGTCCAGCGGTTTAAATTCATACCAGCTCATTTGGCCTCCTTTTCTGCTAAAAATGCCGCGATAATAAGTCCGTCCGTATCGATCTTGTCAGTCTCCCGGCTTACGGTCAACATAGTACTCACCTTTTGAGCAATCTTTTTTCTTTCCTTGTTGTCGATGCCGGATTTATCCATCAGGTGCGAGACAAACCGTTCCGGCATCCCTTTGTCTGCATGGTTTAGAACATGCTGAAGTCCGTCGGAATAGGCCGAAAGGCGGTACAGAAGGGAACGTGAGAGCTCTTTATCTTGCCCGGCAAGGGCCTCCTGCACTTTTTGCATGCTGTGCCAGATTTCACTGTCCCACTTTGCGGTAAGATAGCGGGAGCCACCGGAACGTTTTTTTAACTCCAGCGCCAGGGCATCCCTACCGCCCTGCTCTTTTGCTTTTGTGTCTAACAATTGGTGGGCCCGCTGTATCATCTCTTTAAGATTTTCCTTATGATGAAAGATCAATAAACCGGCGGATATGGAAATATGCTCTGCCTTGCCAAGCAGTACAGCCATTTTACCCGGCTGCGGCTGCCATCCACTCTCAATATCTTGCGCATCATCATCATTGACCCACTTGAAGGCGCTGCCATAAAAATCCCGTATTTCACGTGCGGCCTGCAGGGCATTCTCCATAGGCAGGATGGCGCACACATCATCGCCACCAGCATAGATCAATCGGCCACCATATTTTTTAACAATCGGATGGACGCCATAGATGGAAAAGTCGGCTAGCGCCTCGGAAATTGCCGCGTGTATGGAGGGCGTGATCAACCGCTTGGGGTATTTGTCAAATATCTTTAACCAATTCGAACGGTATAAGGGATCAAAAGTATCACTTGTCAAACGCTTATGAATTTCCGGGTGCATGATCTTTTTCCAGGTGGCGCCAATGGTTTCACCGTTTATCAGCTTGCCCATTTTGTCCCCGTCCATCATCAAAACGGCCAGGTATTTATCTTTATCTTCCGGTTTCGAATAATTTTTATCAAGCCTTCCCTCAAAACGGTTGCCTTCTTCCCGGTCATGAAGAGTCTGCGCCAGATCTCTTTTTAATTTTTGGCTTTCTACCTTATTGCGTTTGAACCACGCGTGAAGAGCCATCTCGGTTGTGGAGGGGAAACCATCCGCATCCTTAAAGGTTGCATTCAAAATATGGGCAGGGTTGTCTTTTATTATCCGATAACCCATGCGTTTGGTATAACAGAGGGCGCACAACCGCTCGTTTTCCCTTAGTTCCTTGCCCTTGGAGTCTTTTTCCGCAAGCATCTTCCAGAAAGCGGTTACATTTTGTTTATAATCGTCTGCGCTCTCCTTTTCCGTATGTTTTACGGTATGCAGGGCCTCGAATTCCCCGCACATGACGCACTTTTCGCCGGTTTGCGGGATACGTTTATTATAATGCTGCATTTTTTTACCAGCCAATACGCCTTGTGCCAAATGGTGGCTTACCGAATAGAGCGTTCCTTTACCGCTTTTTTGCAGATGATATTTTTGTGCTACAATCTCGTGCAGGATATTTAGCAGGCCCATCTGTTTTTCATAAGCGGCACCGGGCAGGAGTTTTGCAATTTCGCTCAAGTCCGCTGCACCCAGCAAACTTACAGCGCTCCACTGGAGGTCCCAGTAATTTTCGGATTGTTCGGTAAACATATGACTCAAGTGATCAATCTCCGGCGGATGGCTTAACCCGGCTTTCGCAATCAGAAATTTTTCAGAATTTTTCATAAGATCACGCCAGGCGCTGTTAATGGCATTTTGCACTTCCGCACCAATCGCCTTTGCCTGACTAAAAGGCACCAATACAACAAATTTATTGGGCAGACTGGCAATGTCGCGGGTTTTTGAAAAGGTGTTGATATCGTTGATATGCCAATCTTTCACCAAGTATTCGTTTACCAACGGTTGATCCACCAGGGAGGGATAAAGCACGTGGTCGGGGCCCAGGTTTTCCATCACCCAGCGCAACCCCTCAAAAGCCAGCCAGGAAAGCAGGACCGAGCTGCTCCAGTAATCCCTCAGTTTGCGGGCCGAGGCAATAAATCCCTGAACGGGCGTGATGCTAAAAACCATCAGGCCGACATCGTTTTCTTCCCCGGTGATTTCCATACAGGAAGAAAGGGCCGAAACCAGCGCGTTGTGCTGCCAGATGCTATGATCGGGGAAACGGGTATCGGCGGGCAGTCGGTGCCAAAAGGCCCCCAGGCCGGCCACGTTCTCCTCCGCCAGTTTAAAACGCAGAGCCAGGTGCATATATAAAAAACGGGCCATGGCAAAACGTTCATGGCCACTTTTGTCCCTGCTTTTAAAATTGTTGGAATATCCTCCTTTTTCGGGGGCATCACCAATTGTGTCTAATAAAAACCGCTGTAATTCGGCTGATATTTTATCAATATCGGAATGGGGCACTTGTAGTTCCAGGGCGCCGTTTTCACCAATCGGGTGTGTTATTACCGCGCACCCTTCCGTTACAAGATCAACCGCTCCGTTTTTGTTTTCGTCCCTGTTGTGACTGGGCACCTGTCCGCGTTCAAACCCGGAAGCAATACCATCGGCCAGACGCCAAAAGGATTCGTTTGGTTTATCAAGGCCAAAGGTTTTTAACAATTCCGCCGCCCTTTCTTCGTGCCCTTGAATTTTAAAGGCTTTGTCGAAGGGATCATGCAAATAGGCAGCCATTTTCCGGTCCCAATAGCTTGTATCTGGTTTTTTAAAGGGCATCTGTTACCTCCTTTAATGCTTTCTTATCTAAAAATATACACATATCAGCAAATACGCTTTCATATGCAGCTTGCAGAGCGGTTTTATGATATTTATAGGGCAAACAAAGTATTTGTCCCTGGTATTTATTTCCCCTTTTATTTACGTGGAAGAAAAATTGTTTGGCGTGTCTCTCATTAATACTAATATTCTCTGTTTTAACAATTATGGGCGTGGCCACATAAGGTCTTCTATCAAAGGCATGTCTTGGTTCTAAAGCCATTCTTGCCTCTAGATAAGCGCTGCCAGCCTCCACGAGGGCGTCATACCATGTATCCCATTCTTTAAACAAAAAAAGTTTACTATCTTCAGAAAATGCAACATAATGTGCCCTTGAATGCCGGGTAATTGTACCGGCTTCTATCTGATCGGATCTCATACAACCGAAACCATTTCTGCTTTTGGCGCCAAGCCCACCATATTTTATCCAGACAGAAAGGGTATTTAGTATTTCTTTCTCAAAGGCATCATTAAAGATCGTGATAAAAATCCGGAACTTGCTCGTAGGTTTAATGTGGGGACGATTGTATATATTGCCTTTTTCGCGTTTGTCATATTCCGCGATGCCATAAGCCAGGTAATCAATAATAGATATGGGGAATTTCCTTCCTTTGGAGCTTGCGTTTTTTTTTTTACCAGAGGGCAGCTTTTCAAAAGCCTGTTTGATCCCTGATGCCTCAATGCGCAAAGAAAAACTGCTTTTTCTATCCGTTGAGCCAAAAATGACCGCCTCTTTTTCTTTCAAGTCATTCAAACTCAAATGTCCGTTCAGGGCCCGCCACCACCAGCGCAGCACACCTTTTACCGAAGAGGCGCGCAACTCTATTTTTTTAGGGTCGGAGCCGGATATAAACATCGGCGTCACGGTTTCTAATTCAATTTCGTGTTTCTGCATTGGACCTCCTTACAATTTATGATTTATCTCCAACTCATACCTGCCCATGCCATAAACGGTGCCGCGGCCCAGATGCAGCAGGCGGCCCATCTGCAACAAACGCGTATAGGGTGTGATATTGCCCGCAAAGCGGATACGGCCCACAAAGCCGTCAAATTTTATTTTTGTATGCTGGCGGCTGGAATAACGTTGCCACCAATCCTTTTTCAACCGGTTCTCCTCTGTCTGTACAGAACCGTCAAAGTCCGGGAACTCTGGTGCTTCCCCCGCCTGGCCATGATATACGTTTAGCGCTTTTACCCGACGAAAAATGGCGCGGACGATGGTTTCAAAATCCGGCACGGCTACCAAACGGCCCTGATGCTTTAAGCCGGTAACGGTTAAAAAATCCAGGGTGACCGTTTCGGTTTCGATTAGGGGAAGGCGGTTCAGGTTAAGCAGCACATGCCCCTTTTGAATTTTATCCGTAAGGGCGTCATACACCTGTTGGCGTTGTCCCCCGGCCACAAGCCCGGCCTCCTCCAGGGAAAAACGACCCTGCCTGCGGCCTACTCCGCGCTTGCCCATCTGTTTTAAACTATGAATCACGTAGGGCACATATTCAATGGCCCGGCCGATAAGTACCATGCGCAGTTCAAAAGTTTCGCCTGGCAATAAGCGGCTTTTCATGTTTGAGGGCGGTTCAATAATATACGGATGAGCCACCGCCTCGCCCCGGTCATTGCGGGTTTCAAATAAATAGACATAGGCGCACTGTGCTTTAAGCGCACATACTGCGCATTCAGTATTGCGCATTACGCAAACACTTTGTTTTAAAGCATGTCCAAAGGCTCCCCTGAAAGTTGAGCCTTTGTAATAGGGCAAATCAAGAGAATCGATGGCTTTCAGCTTAAAATGGATAGTGGTCAGGTTCATGAAGAAGAATGATTGTCCTTTCATTTCTTAACGGTAGGAAAATTGACCTACAATAATAGCGGAAGGGATTGTAACATGCAAAAAAATCTGGATAGATAATATTCTTGTCTGTCTAAACAAGACAAGTTAGTTGCTTAAGAAAACCCCCATCTAAGTTAATGTAAATTTTTACAGCAAGTATCTCTAATGCGTGTCAGGTGGTAGGTATTCTACCTATAAGCCCGTCAGTACAGATATTAGTGATGATTTCCGTAGAACCGACTGTTGCAATTTTAAATAATCAAACATTTGATAATTCTCCGCTTTTATACTTCTAAAGCCACAATGATGGCTCACCCTGACTTGACTATTCTATATGATAATACATTTTTTAGAGTAAAATTTCTAAAACACCCCTATATCTTGTTATGATTGTCCCATGTATTTTGTTTTTTATTTAGTGTACTAAAAAGTATAGAGGAAATTGGACTAACGCCCCCAATTGCTAATTTGGCATGGTCACAGCTGCATCACTTTCTATTCTATATTTACGTGGTGAAAATGTGATTGACTTATGGCTTTGCGGTCATTTACAAAATTGCGCTGATCATTAAACCGTGCCGTTCTTCCCAAATGCCCGTCCATATAACACAGTGGTCATCTGTTACTGAGCATCCAAAACAGTAAAAATAGCTGTGCTGCGTCGTTGAGGGATATTTAGGAAATCGGTAGTGAAGTTACCGGAATTGACGCCAAAAATACCATCCAGAACGGTAGGAAAGTTGGGATGAAGGATTTTTATAAAGGGGATTACTTCATACCTACCGGCTGGAACATCGCTTGATCCCCAGGGAATGATCATATCCCATTTTTCGTTACCGGAAACTTCGGTGTCCACCAGTCGGGAAGATGTTTTTAATATACGCACGTCATCAGGGTTGGCCAGATTGATTAAAAACAGACCTGAAAATTGCCTGGGCTTAGCCTGCACCGTGCGTACATCAATCGTATCCATGCCTGCTGTGCTAAGCTGCATAAAAGCAGTCACGGGACCTGAGAAATTTGTATTGATTGTATTGGGAGAAATAGAAACAACAATATCCAATAACTTTTGTAAAACAACAGTCTTTATTAAGGCACCGTCAGAATTCAGATCGCCGTGTCCATATTGCAATTCACCATCCACCGCCAGGATATCAGCGGATTTAAAGCTGTAATTATCCATATAAAAATAGAGTTTATAGGCCCCGCTGATCGGCTGTGTCTGCGCGTTTCCGGGCAGGACGATTTTAAAACTTCCATCGGTGGCAGTTTGAATGCCAACATCAAAACCCTCAAGATACACATAAATGCCGGAGTGATCTGATTTACCGCTAAGATGTACAAAACCGGTGATGATTCTTTTATTTTGCGAATCCGTTTTGTCGGTAAACAAGCTGTTATCCGTGCAGGAAGAAAAAAACGATACATAAATAATAAGAATGCTTAAAAGAGCAGATTTATTCATGTTTAATACTCCACGCCAAAGCCAAGATAAAAACGGCGGTCCCGGATCGCAATGCCCTGTAACAACGATGCAGAGTTCAACAGATTACGACCGCTAATGGAACCCATCACCCGGAAGGACCAAACATCAAACCATTTTTTCAGGTGAAAATCCATATCCACAAAACCAGGCAACGACAAACCAACTAAATTGCCATCGATGGTGCGCAGCCAGCCCTTTTCATCGCTTTCATAAAAAACTTTTATGTTCAGGTTATAACCGTCCCTGCGATAGCTAAGCGATGAATTCAGGGAGAGATCGCTTTTAAAAGGAAAGGCCGCCAGCTCGGTTATAAAATACTTGGCGACGCCCGTTTCCCAAAAAACAGTTTTGTCCATCAACTCCGATTGGATGGTTATTTCAATACCGGAAATATTGGCATTGGGCACATTGTCAAAAAAGGGCGCCGGAACCTGGGGCAAATAAAATGACCGGAATTTATTCTCATAAAAATTCTCAAAATAATTAAACTTAATATGCCAGCCGTTCACGATTTTTGCCTTCTGATATTCCCTGGCCAGTTCAAAACCAATTTCCAGGCTACGGTTCTTTTCCGGATCCAAATGCGCAATTATCTCCGGGTTAAACGGGTTATAACGTATGGGCGTGCTTAGTTGGTGCAGGATCGTTGGAAACTTGATATTGGTTCCGGAATTAAAATAGAGATTGTACAAATAGCCTTCGGCGCGCCCTTTGAGCTGGCTGGACAACTTTAAGGTACTGGCGCTCCAGACATTTTCCCGAAACAGGCCGGCATGAAAAGTACCATCCCGTCCCAATACATCCCGCTGTGTATTGCGCACCCGGTCATAACGATAGCTCAGATCGATATCCGCATGCTTGATCAAACCGCCGGTTTCCGGCGAATGAAATTTTATGATGGCCACGCCGCCTTGTTTTTGCTGCCGTATCTCCGCTTTTTTAACACCTGTCGGCAACTGGCTGCCCAGGGCCCGGTCATCATTGTAATTCAGGATGGCATCTTCAAATTGATAGGCTGAGGTGACGGTAAATAACCCAAGGTCAAAGGCATTTTGCGCATTGACATATTTTTTCTGATTTATAAAATTCCGGGTTAAAAGCCGTTCTTTGGAGACAAGCGCCTGATCAGTGTTCAGATTTTGTATGGAAACGGCCAGATCGATATCCTTAAAAAATCCATGAGCCCCGTTATAGCGTAGGGAATATATTTCGTTTAAATTGTTGATATGCTCTTCAAACTGATCGTTGATATGCCGGGAACGGGCATTCATGTACAGAAGCGACAAACGCCTTTTATGTCCTGATTTCAGCGGCGTGAAATCATAGGAGATATGCCCGGAGAAATGTTTATCTTCATTTTTCAAACTACCGTTGCCCGCATCGAGGAAACGCTGCCGGGCGGCGTCCTTGGCATTGAATGAAAAATGCAGGGCCTTAAAGGGGTTATAGTTCAGATTCAGGTTCCAATCGCCGGAACGGTACGAGCCGATTTTTTGAGTAAAGCGCGCCAGGTATTTTTGTTCATGTTTGGGGATAATGTTGATTATACCGGAGAAGCCTTCCGGGCCAAAAAGCGCCGTATTGCTCCCCCGTAAAATTTCAACCTGCTGGATGTCTTCTATATTAAGCATTTCGAGGTCAAACACATTGTCATAGCTGCTGTTCATACGAACACCGTTGTAAAATATGGCCACATCATCTGCATTGCCCCCGCGCATGGACAGGGTTTTTTTCCCGCTGATATCTTCCTTTATTTGAATGGCCTGATCGCTGCTGAGTAAATCGCCCAGATCGATAAAACCGCGTCCGTCAAATTCATCGGCGGCTATTATTTTTATTGCATGGGGAATATCGTCGGAAAGACGAGACCTTTTTACGGACGAATTTACCACAATATCCTGTGCGGGGATGATACGCGGCATGAGATAAAAACGCAGGTGTGCCCGGGCGTCTTTAATGGTGATGCGCAGGGTATCAAAGGCCACATGGCTTAAAACCAACGTGCGGGAACTGTCCATTGCCCGGTATAGCAAACTAAATTGTCCTTCGTCGCCGGAAGTGGTGCCAATCCCTGCATTTTCTATATAAATGTTAACCCCACTGACCGGTTGATCGTTTTCCACATTCAGAATATGTCCCCGGATACTTCTTTCCTGGGCAAACAGGGCGGAAAGAAGAAAAAGGCTTGGCAATAAACCGGCGCGTAAAAAAACCATAAAATTCTATTGGGTTGGATTTATGGACAGGACAAACATAATCTCCATCAATCGGTGGATTTATTCAAACAAAAATTTTTAAACGGATGTATAAGTGGTTTTACTTGTAAGGATCGGGCAATAAACGCCCTCCGCGTAAGGATCAAGATAGAAAACCATGTAAAAAAAGAATCCCGGAGCGGTCATATATTTGTCCATTCCGGGATGGGAAGATGCAAGATATAAAACTATTGACCGATTACCACGGCCTTTTTGTTTTGGTCGATCAGGAATTTGGTCAGGTTACCGACCATAAAATCCATAAAACCTTTTTTGGAATGCGCGCCAACCACAAACACATCCGCCCAATCCATATACTCTTCAACAAGCTTATCTTTTATCTTCTGGATGGTCAATTCGGTTTCAACGTTTTTAAAACCATGCTGGGCTAAATACCCTTTGGCATTTTCGAGCGCGGCGGTTGCGAATGCTTCATCATCGGATGACATCACCAACCTGATATCGGTAATTTCCGGCTGCATCAACTGACCGATACGCTGAAGGGCCCGGGCGGATGGAAAACTGGCGTCAAAAGGGGCTACAACATGGATATGCCGTTTTTCCGGGTCCGGGATTTTAAAGGTCTCCGACACGGCATAAATGGGCGTAATAGATTGGTCAAGTAACTTTTCGAGAGATTCGCCCGGATTATCGGACACTTCAAAATTAAAATGGGTGCGTAATCCGGTGATAACCAGATCATAATACATCGATTCCAGAACGATGCGCTCACTGGGGCTACCCTGGTTGCGCGCTTCCTCATGACGAACACCTGCAGCATCGCATTTTTTCTTAAATTTTTCCAGTAAAACCTGAACACGTTCTTCGGCGTCATTACGTCGTTTTTCTTCAAGCCGTTCGGCATAATATACGCCGCCGGGCGGAATCGAACCGATAGATTTTTCAATACCAGGGATATCAAGAATAACTAAACCGGTTATTTGTGCGTCGTTTACCTTTGCAATACGCACACCTAAATCAATGGCAACATCGGTGTAAGGTGATGGATCAAGAGGTATCAGAATACTTTTTATCATAGCGCTTCCTCTATTTTTAATTGATGTGAATATGAGATAAGGAAATTCTTAAATAATTATCAAAAAAACAAGCATTGTTTTAAAATATCACACGACTGTCCGGTTTAATTTTGGCAGATGACTCCGGCGCCTCATAAATAACCCGGGATTTATCGCGGGGACAAACGATGCTGACGTTTAGACCCTGAAATGCCTGGGGTTGTTAATTTAAACCGGACAGGAAGGAAAATAGCAACATTTTAAAAACGGGCGCTTAAAGTTTGATACATGTATGAGTTCACTCTAAAAAGCCCTAAAAAACGTAATAATGAGAGGAACAACTTCTTTTCTCCGCCATAAATGGCAGGGTTGGTCAGATGTTTTTAATAAAGTTACATACTTTGACTAACCCCATCCTTTAGGATGGGGAAAACACGACCCACCCCTAATTTGGGGCTTTAGCCCCCTTTTTAGACCAGACTCATGTATTAAACCTACAAAATAAATTAGAATCCGTTAAAACGGATCATTAGTGTCCGGCTAAAATGTCAAATATTAAAACCACGCCCTTTGATGTCAAGGCCAAACGCCTGAACTAAAATAGTGGGACTTGAAACAAGCTTGGCTTA
>CAYWBI010000082.1:13951-16398 GCA_964456445.1 uncultured Calditrichaceae bacterium | reverse complement strand
TCCTGCCAGGTTCTTTTGCTCCCCAAATATCCTGTATGGGCAAATCCGTCCCGCTTTCTATTTTTGTCCAACTCCTGCCGTCGTAATGGACGATGGTGCCTGTTCTTCCTACGAAATAAATATCTGATGGTGAACTGCCCCATATTTTTGTTACACCACCATCGGTTTGTCCTAACACGCCCATATCCCATAAGTGGTACATAGTATAATTCATTCCGTCCCAATGCACAGGGGCTCCTCCAGCACAAAACCAAATATCATTTGAAGAAAATGAAAAAACTCCTTCAATTTCAGGGGTAATTTTATTTCCTCTAAATTCAGGACTAATATGTACCAACTCCCACTTCTGTCCGTCCCAGTGGGCGGCGTTGTAGGGTTGGATGAAATTGCCGAGCGAATCGTAGGTGTAGGTATCCGCGGTGTAAATCTCCCCCACGGCCCAAATGTCGTTTTCATCGATGATGGCCACATCGTAAAAACTGCTGCTGCCCTTTTGTCCGCCAAATTCATAAATTTGCCAGCTAAAGTTGTGGCTGGTGGTGTCCAGGGTGGTCAGCGTGCTTTGCAGGGCGGGGGAGTTGTCGCCGTTTTCCCGGGCATAAAAGCGGTAGGTGTAGGTGGTGGCGGGCGTAAGCAGGCTGTCATAAACCACGGTGTCCGGGCTTTGCAGTCGGCCTTTAAAAATGGTTGTGCCGTCGCGCTGCACAATATAATCCGCGCCGCTCTTTACGCCGTCCACATGCAGGGAAAGCCAGGCCTCGGTCACGCCGGGATCGGCGGTCATGGCGAGCTGTTGGTTGGCAAAGGGGTTGGCGCACCCCCAAAAGATGATTAGTGTCATTATAAACAATAGGGCCGGTTTCAATGTTTTCCCCCCTAATTTGGTGTGGTCCGTTGCTGTTATGTTAAAAAAATGTTCGCGCTTATTATCGGCGGTAAGGGGTCCTACCTGCGGATAACAGGACTTCCATTTGCGGCGGGTGTCTTCCTTGAAACGCTGATAATATAGATGTACCTATCGGCGTTGTCAAGGTCTTTTGTGTGCGTTTGGGCACAGATTGTCAAATCTGCTTTGCAAGCATGGGCTGAGTGGTTAGTTTGTCTGGTTAATGAACTAACTTTGGGATAGGTGGGAAGGCGTTGATAAGGCAAAAGATAAAAAGAAGATAAAAGTAGGAAGTAGGAAGTGGGAAATAAAGAAAAATGAAAAAAGGCGCTTTCTCAAAACCTATCTGCGGACATAGGCGTCATCTGTGGGTTTTAATAAAAAAACATCAGCCCCGGGTTCCCCAAAAACGGAACAGCGAATGTCGATTCCCGAACAGCAGAATAAATTAAAGATGAAGCTCCTGTTCGTGGGCATCTGTGGAAATTCGTGACAAAAGGAAAAAAGTTTTTGTTTTCTTCGGGATATCCGTATTTTTTATCAAACGAACATACATCCAAAAGAGGCGGCATGTCAAAGATAAAGATTGTCACGGAATATTTTTCCTTTTTAAAAGAAAATAAAAAATGGCTGCTCGGCCCCATTGTGGTCATCCTGCTTTTGCTGGGGCTGTTGATTGTCCTGACCGGTGGCAGCGCGCTGGCGCCATTCATTTACACCATATTTTAAAATATGATCTTGATCCGATATGCTAACGCCAATATGCAGGCGCTCTTTAAGTCACTAAAAACAACCGTCCCTTGTTTGCTCGTGTTCCTCTTATTGTCGGGTTGCCTGGCCCGGCCGCTGGTTAAAAAAACGGATGATGCCCGTCATCGCGCACAGAACAAAATCATTGAACGGCAGGTAATTCAAAAAGCCCGAACCGGTGATTGGCTGGTGACCCGTGGGTATCATGCCACGGATAATCTTGTGGCCAATGCAACCGGGATCCCGATCAGTCATGTTGCGGTATTCAATGCGGAAAAGCGGCAGGTCATAGAGGCCAAAGGCACAGGTGTGCAGCTGACGGGTTTACCGGGCTTTGTTGATAAGTCCTATCGTTTGCTCATCATACGTCCCCGCTGGCAAAACGACAAAAACGGTCCACTTGCCTGGAAAAAGGCGCTTAAACTGGTGGGCAGGGATTATGATTTTCTGGGCACGATCGGTTTTAACTATCCCAAACGTTTTTATTGCAGTGAGCTGGCGGTTTCCATCTATAAGCCCTGGTTTAATGGAAAAGAGAAATTCCCCAAGGTAATAAAGCCCGGTGAAATGTACCTCTATGGTCGGGTTCTGTATGATTCCCTGCCCCGCGATGAAGGAACATCCGTTTTTTCATCAAGTACTTTTAATTATGCGTTAAACTCAAAAGGGTATTAACGGTTCGTGGTTGAATTTGATTTGATCAAAGATATCGGGACCGGAAAAAATCAATGATACCCTGCATTAGCTTTGCGCCTGCTTTGTGCAACTCCGTGAAAAAGTGTTTCTTTTGTCCGTATCGCCATCCAAATTG
>CAYWBI010000082.1:0-13851 GCA_964456445.1 uncultured Calditrichaceae bacterium | reverse complement strand
AAACCAACATGGGGCCCACAGAGAACCACGGAGCCGCGCAGAGAAAATATCTTTACAAAAGAAACAAACACTTGCGTGCTTTGTGCCTTCTTTGTGCAACTCCGTGAAAAAGTGTTTCTTTTGTCCGTATCGCCATCCAAATTGATATCCAATTTAAACGAAATAAAAACCAACATGGGGCCCACAGAGAACCACGGAGCCGCGCAGAGAAAATATCTTTATAAAAGAAACAAACCTTTGCGTGCTCCTTTGGTACTTTTGATGGTGATGTTGCAAAATACATCAAGGAAAAACCCTGTTCGGACACACACTTATTCCGGGAAAATTAGCGTATTGTTATTTTTTTGTTTGAAATCCGTTTTTTAGTAACTATATTTAGTGTTACTAACATTTTGGACAAATAAAGCCTGTTTAAAATTACCAACACACACCCGGGTATTGATGAGAACAAGCATCCTTTTTCTGTTAACTTTTTTCGTTTTTACTTTTGCCGCTTCGGTTTCTTCGCCAGAATGGGTGACGCATGCCGTATTCTATCAAATATTTCCGGAACGTTTTAATAATGGGGACCCGTCCAACGACCCGACCCTTGCGAGTGAAAAAGGTTCCTGGCCGCATGATGTACAAAGCGCCTGGCAGATCAGTCCATGGACATCGGATTGGTATAGATTGCAACCATGGGAAAAAGCCAACGGGAAAGGCTTTGGGTACAATGCACAACGCAGGCGCTATGGCGGCGACATTCAGGGGATCATCAATAAACTTGATTATTTGAAGAAGTTGGGCGTTAACACCATCTATATCAATCCGGTGTTTTATGCCCCGTCACTGCATAAATATGACGCCGCTTCTTATCATCATATCGATCCCTATTTTGGACCGGACCCGGCAGCGGACATTGCGCTGATGGCCGGGGAAAATCCGGCCATTCCTGCCGATTGGCGCTGGACCTCGGCGGATAAACTTTTTTTACAACTGTTAAATCAGGCGCACAATAAAAATATTCGTATAATTATTGATGGTGTGTTTAACCATACCGGTTTAAATTTTTGGGCTTTTAAAGATGTTCAGAAAAACGGCCGGAATTCAGCGTATAAAAATTGGTACATAATCAAATCCTGGGACGATCCTTCCACAGCGCAAAACGAGTTTGACTATGCCGGGTGGGCGGGCGTCCGCGAATTGCCGGAACTGGCCGAAGATAAAAACGGTCTTGTCCCTGCGGTACGCAAACATATTTTTGCCGCAGTGCAACGTTGGATGGACCCCAACAATGATGGGGACCCCTCCGATGGCATCGATGGCTGGCGTTTGGATGTGGCGGAAATGGTTGGACATCCCTTTTGGCAAAAATTCCGTGTTTTTGTCAAAGGTATCAATCCCGATGCCTATATTACCGGTGAGATATTCTGGGACGACTGGGCCAATAACAAATATATGGACCCTGCTCCCTGGCTAAAAGGCGATCAGTTCGATGGTGTTATGAATTACCGTTGGGCTGTAGCGATGTGCGATTTTTTTATAAATCATACCAAAAAGATAACAGCCTCACAGTTTGTGCAGCGCTTGCAAGATTTGAATAAAAGTTATCCTCCGCAAACCCGATATCAATTATTGAATTTATTGGACAGCCACGATACCGATCGTATTGCCTCGCACATTGTCAACCCGGATTTATTTTATGACAAGATGGTTACGCTTAATGATAATCCGGCCTATAATGTGCGCCGCCCGCATGAGGATGAGTGGCAGATTCTGCGTCTCATGGCCATGGTACAAATAACCTTTCCGGGCCCTCCCATGATTTATTATGGTACGGAAGCGGGCATGTGGGGCGCCGATGACCCCGATGAACGTAAACCGATGGTTTGGCCGGGACTGACTTACCGGACCGAAACAGCCAACATAAGCCAAACGCCTCGTCCCGCCGATCCGGTTGTATTTGACCAATCCCTGTTTAACTATTACTCCAAGATTATCCATATAAGAAATAGCCAACCCGCCTTGCAAAACGGCGATTTTAAAATCAACTATACAAATGACATTGCGGATCAATTAGTTTATAGCCGCACATGGGGCGATGAAAAAATTACTATAGCTGTAAACAATGCCTTGCAAGCGGGCACGGTAACCATTAAAGTGCAGGGCCGTCTTTTTCGTGATTTAATGACCGGGGCTCAGGTTTCGGCGGATGCCGGTCAGTTAAAGCTGCAGATGCCCGCTAAATCGATGCTGGTATTAAAAAGGGTTGTTATGTGAAAAGACGTTTGATCCTGGTGCTGGTTGCTTTAAGTATAACATTTTGTACGCAAAAAAAGGATGAGGTGGTTGCAACGGTAGGCGAATATACCGTTGATTTCCAGAGCTATAAACAGCGTTTCCAGGAATATCTGGACAATAGTGTGGCCAAGGATAATTTGATTGTCCGCAAACAGGTAGCGCAGAATATGGTTCATGAAATTTTGTTGAGCAAGTATGATGACAATAGTGCAATTGAAGAGAATACCGGATACCAGCATGAACAAGCATGGGCAAAGAAGGAAATGATTTTGGGCTATTTAAAAGATCAGCAGGTTTATGCTAAAATAAAAGTTACCGATACTGAAGTGCGTAGTGCTTATAAACGTTCCAAAGATAAAATTGCCGTTCGGCATTTATATGCGCCAACTTTGGAGCGGACCCGTGATTTATATCGTAAAATTAAAAACGGGGCCTCCTGGGATTCGCTGGCGGCACAGGTTTTCACCGACTCTACCCTAAAAAGCAATGGGGGCTATCTTGGCTATTTTTCCGGTGGCGATATGGACCCTGCCTTTGAAGATGTGGCATTCCGCTTAAAAACAAATGAGGTGTCCAAACCGGTAAAAACAGCGCAAGGCTATAGCATCATCAAGGTTGAAGATAAAAAAACGTATCCGCTTATCACGGAAAACGAGTATCTGAACCATAAAAGCGCCCAGACACGTTTGCTGCGGATTTCCAAAAAAGCGGCCTCTGAAAGAAAATTTATCGCCTCTGTTTTTGATAAGGACGTCCTCAATTTTGATCCACAGGGCTTAAAGGATGTTTTTGAATCTTTACACCGCTTCCCTAAAAACACCGAAAAGTTGGATGAGAAAAAAGGGGTACTTGAATACAAAGGCCATAAGTGGAACGAAAAAGAGGCCATTCGAAAGATAAATCAGGTGCCGGAATTTCATCGTGGAAAAATAAAGGATCTTTCTGCTTTGCAAACTCTTCTAAAAAGTTTACTTCTGCAGGATATATTATTGAAAAAAGCCCATGACTTGGGTTATGAGGATGCAACCATTGTTAAAAAGGCAGAGGCCAACGCCCGGATGCATATTTTTTTAAAGTATAAAATCCGACAAATCTTGGCTGGCTACACATCACCCGATTCGGCTTTATACAGGTATTATAACGCACATATTGAAGCCTTTAACAAGCCGCGCAAATTGAATGTCCTGGAGATATTGACAGACAGTTTTAAAAAAGGTCTGAATATCAAAGAGCGCATATTAAAGGGTGAACCTTTTGGTCGTCTTGCGCGAAAGTATTCATTACGTAAATGGTCGGCCATGCGCAATGGGGAAATTGGTTTATCGGACTGGAACCGCTTTGGGATGTTAAAGAACCGTCTCTGGCGTGCACCGCTCAATAAAGTGATCGGACCGGTTAAGTCCGCACCGTATTACGGATTGTTCAAAGTGATAAAAAAGATCGAAGCCCGTCCGGCCCCTTTTGATGAGGTCCGGCAAAGGGTGGATCAAATGTATAAAAAAGTAAATGAGCAAAGTATTGTGTTCAACTATCTTGGTAGCATTTATAAAAAGGTAAATGTAAGCTATAATAACGAGCTTCTCCGTTATTTTACACTTGAATGATAGAAAAAAAACCATATTTCTGCTTTAACGAATTTTACGTATAGTTTATAAAAGAAGCTACATTGACTGAACTACAGGAGAATCGAATGAAAAACAGCTACCGTATCTGGTTGGGGGTTTTGTTGTTTGCCTTCACCCAGGTTATGGCCGGTACCACCGGAAAAATAGCAGGTAATGTTATCGATAAATCAACAAACGAACCCTTGATTGGTGTAAACGTGTTCCTGGACGGCACCGTCATTGGCGCCAGTACCGATGTTAACGGTGAGTTTGTGATTTTAAATATTCCGCCTGGAAAATACACTATTATGGTTCAATATCTTGGATATCATGAAATTAAACGGGAAGGGGTGGCAATTTCCATTGACCATACCACTCGTTTAAGCTTTGAGATGCAATCCGAGACCCTTGAGCTGGACGAGGCCATTGTTGTTCAAGGCAGGGCTAATTTGGTACAAAAAGATATGACTTCCAGCCAATCGATGGTTACCTCAGAGCAGATAGATGCTCTTCCGGTTGTTGAGCTGAGCGATATATTGCAACTGCAGCCGGGCGTTACCAGAGATGCAGGTGGCGGATTCCATATCCGTGGCGGTCGCAGCTCGGAAATTTCTTATTGGATAAACGGCGTCTCTGTTTCCGACGCCTATGATAACAGCCAGGCCATCGATGTGGACAACAACAGTATCCAGGAATTACAGGTGATAAGCGGGACATTTAATGCCGAATATGGCAATGCCATGTCGGGTATAATTAATACAGTTACCAAGGAAGGCGGGCGAAAATATACCGCCGACATCCAGGTATTTAGTGGTGACCATCTTAGTAATTTTGATACCTACTTTTATAATATAAGTGATTTTAAACCCACCCAGGATTACAGCACACGCGCCTCATTGAGTGGCCCGATTGGTAAGAACTTTAGTTTTTATGCCACATCGCGTTATAATTATTCCGATGGTTATTTGTATGGTACACGTAAGTTTTCCGTTGCGGGTGACACGCTGGTTAAGCAAAATGCAGATGGTTCTTTTCAGGATGGGAAAGTGGTCCCGATGAACTGGAGCAAAAACTGGACGGGACAGGCCAAACTTACCTTTCTGCCCGTACCGGAGTTTAAGATAAATTTTGAAGGGCTCTTTTCCCGACGTAATTATCAGGATTATGATCACGCCCTAAAGTTTGCGCCGGATGGCAACGTGAACAAGTTTTCCGATAGTTTTGACGGATGGATATCGGTTAACCATACGCTTTCGCCGACAACCTTCTATGATCTGAATTTAGCGTATCTGGACAAACAATTCCGGGAGCATTTGTATGATAGCCCCACGGACAGCCGTTATCAGGACCCTATCGGGCGTGACGTCGCCGGTCAAATTCAGCCATGGAGACGTGATCAGGTTTCTTTTGCCACGGGTGGCACCAACAATCACCGTTTCTTCCGCGAGACAACAACCATTTCATTTAAAGGAAATATTACATCCCAGGTTTCGAGGAACCATTTGTTAAAAGCCGGTTTCGAAGCCCGCACTCATAAAATCACTTTTGATGATTATGGCTTGCAGGATGGTGCGCCAACAGACAAAAATTTATTTTTGCCAACCGTTCCGGATAAAAACTCTTCCGCCCGTACATATTATGACCGTAAACCTGTAGATTATTCCACCTATGTTCAGGACAAAATTGAATATAACGATGTGATCATTAATCTGGGCATACGTATGGATTATTTTGATGCCCGTGCCGATATACCGGCAATACCGGATGATCCGGATGTAAATAATCCAATCGATGAAGCCTATGTCGGGTTGAGCTATGCCCAACGAAAAGCACATTATTTAAAAAAGGCCTCGGCTAAATGGCAGGTAAGCCCGCGTTTTGGAATTGCCTATCCCATTACGGAAAAAGGCGTCATTCATTTTTCATATGGACATTTTCTGCAGATTCCTTCTTTTGAATTTCTTTATAACCGCGGCGACTATCGTATCCCGGCCAACGCGACAAATGCCGGAATTTATGGCAATGCCGATTTAAAGGCCCAGAAAACGATCATGTACGAATTGGGTCTGCAGCAAGAGCTAATGTCTGACTTTAAAATTGATGTGACCGGTTTTTACCGCGACGTGCGTGATTGGATAACTTCAAGTGCTTCTATCAGCATGTTAAACCAAAGTAGCTATGTCAAATATATAAATAAAGATTATGCAAATGTAAAAGGGCTTACCGTAACCCTTCAAAAACGTTATAGCGACAGCTATTCCTTTGATTTAAGCTATACCTATCAGGTTGCCGAAGGAAGCAATTCTTCCCCACAGGAAGAATATGCCGCGTTGAATGCAGATGTAGAGCCGAGCATTACAATTTTGCCCCTGGACTGGGACCAACGCCATTTGTTTAACAGCTCCTTCTATTATGGAAGGGAAACCTGGGGGGCCAGTATGATTGCCCGTTTAGGGTCCGGGCTGCCTTATACCCCGCAAATAACCTCCTTCAACTCTTTTCGTGGGATTAGTTCCGGGTTACAAAAAAACAGCCGTCGTCGCCCGTATCAATTTACCATCGATCTGCGTCTGCATAAAAACTTTGATATTTCCGGGCAGAAATTTATTGCCTTCCTGCGCGTATTTAATCTGTTGGACAACCGTATAGCGGTAAATGTATTTGGCGATACAGGTAAAGCAAATTATACAAATAGTTACGCCGGGCAACAATCAAGCGGGCCGAATACGGTGGAAGAGTATGTTCGTTTTCCGTGGCAATATGGTGAACCAAGACGTGTACAATTTGGCCTTGAATGGTCTTTAAACTAAGGGGTTGTTAAAGAAATGAAAAAATATGTATCGATTATTCTGATAACTTTGATGATGCTAACGGGCCTATGGGCCCAGTATGTGCCAAGCAAGGAGCGCGGGGATTCCAACTATCGCCGCAAAGCCCAGTTGGAAGGCAACAATATACGCACCACTATATTTAATTATGGACAAACGGGACGTACCGGCGCCGTGCCGATATCCGTGGAAACACCTTATGAGTGGCCAAAAAACACCGGTAAGGTTTACCTCGCGCTTACTGCGTTATTTATGGGCGCCGAAATTATTGATGAAAATGGGGACCTGCAACATATTGTTGATGTAGCCAACTACCGTAATGCCAAGGATGACAATACAAAATCCTGGAGCCTGGAACCGGTTCCGGGCTATTTCAATACATCCTTGCCATCCAATAAGCAATCCATCGCCAATAGCGTCGATCCGGATACCTGGCCGCCCTTTTGGCCCGATAAAATTGGGGATGAAGGTGATCCGGGATGGGCCGGGAGCTGGAATGGCTATTTTGGCAAAAACAAATTCAATGCCGATCAGGAGATCTACTATCGTGCCTCGGATGACAATTATGACCGCTATAATTATTTTCCTGACAGCACCGACCTGACACGTCATGGCTTAGGTATCATGTTGGATGTGCGTAATATGGCCTGGTCGCAGATTTTGGTAAGTGATGTGGTTTATCTGTTGCATACGTTTAAAAATGACGGTACAAAGGACCTTCAAAAATTTGCTACCACTTTGTGGGATGCAGATTTTGTTGGTGGTAACGGCGATTCCCAGGATGATATATCCGATTTTGATTTACTCGAAGATATTATCTGGAGCCGTGACAAGGATAACAAAGCGCCCACATTTGGCAACGATCCTGTCGGAATTGTAGGTGTGGCCCTGCTGGAAACACCCGGCATCGCCGTTGACCGCGTTGATAATGATGGTGACGGTGAATTGAATAGCCCCGAGGTGACCGACGCCATGCTGGTTGGTGAAGACGCCACCAATTTAGTTGATGACAATGGAAATGGCCTGATTGATGAAAACGAAACCCACGTTGCTTTTGGTCAACAGCTTGGTGTTGGTTTTGCCGATCATATTGATAATAATGGCGATGGTGAAGTCAATAGCCCCCTGGTTACCCAGGAAATGGTAGATTTAGCCGCAACGGATCAGTGGAAGCGTTGGCCTGTAAATCCGGGAAATGACCCTGTCAACCTTCTTGAGGTCGATGCTTCGGATGTTGGAATGGCTTTCTGTGACTTTATTGATAATAATGATAACAGCGAAGATGGCAGCCCGGTAGTTACGCAGGAAATGATTGACCAGGCAGCGGCCGACGCACCGTATTATCGTTATCATGTCCCCGGTGCAAATATTATATTGTATGATGTAAAGGCTGAGGACCTTGGTAAAAAATATGCGGATGGCGTGGATAATGACGGCAATGGCGCCATCGATGAAAATATCGATGAACAAATCGATGAAATGATCGATGAACGGCGTGATGACGGTATCGATAATGATGGTGATTGGAATGTTTTATTGGATGATGTTGGTTTGGACGGCGTAGCAGGAACAAATGATTTTGGCGAGAACGATGGATTGCCGACATCCGGCGCCGGTACAAGCTTTCCAGGCGAACCCGATATCGACGTAACCGATGTCTCCGAAACCGACCAGATAGGTATCACCAATGCCGCCCGGGTCAGTGCCGGCGCACTCGATTTAAGTAATGACGCCACGACCTGGTTTAATTATATGATCCCTGGCAAATTCTATGATCCGCAAAGTGTGGTGGCAGGTGAATTTGATGTTTTGGTAAGTTCGGCTTATTTCCCTCTAAGAGCGGGCCAAACCGAGCCGGTATCCATTGCTGTAATTTTGGCCAACGGCCCGGTGCCGGACCCGAACGGCCAATTTCGTAAACAGGCCGTGTTAAAAAAACGTGTACGTGCACAGGAAACCTATGAGAATGACTACCAGTTTGCCAACGCCCCAATCACCCCAACCTTAACGGCGGTTCCCGGCGATAATAGGGTTTTACTCTACTGGGACAACCTGGCGGAAACAACCTTCGATTCCTATATAAATAATATTGGTGGAAATGGTAGTGATTTTGAAGGTTATCGGATTTATCGGGCAACAGACCCCGCCATGCAGGATGCAAAAATAATCACCAATGGCGCGGGGGAACTCACTTTTAGCAAACCATTTGCCCAGTTCGATATGATCGATAACTACTCCGGTTATGATTCCGTGGGTATTGATGGGGTGAAATTTTATCTTGGTGACAACTCCGGGCTTCAGCATTCCTGGGTAGATAACACTGCCCAAAATGGGTTCACCTATTATTATGTCATCACTTCCTACGACTTTGGTTTTCCGCAAGGGCTTATATTGCCTACAGAAAGCGCCTTTCGTATAAATATCCGAGGGGATGGAAGTATTCAGCTTGGTAAAAACGTGGCCCGGGTAATCCCAAATGCGGCAGCGGCCGGGTTTGTACCCGCCACTCTCGGGGTCGTTGCCCATGTGGCCGGGACGTCTTCGGGAGAGATTGACTATGATGTCATTGACCCGGCATTTATAAAGAACAATCATGTATATCAGGTCACTTTCCAGGACACCGTACGGCTGGGTCATGGAACAGAATCCGACACACTTACAACGTTAAACTTTACCTTATGGGATTCAACGGAGAATAAGGTATTAATTGATTCCAGTACACATTTAGATGCAGATTTTGAACAGCCATTGATAGATGGTTTCCGTTTGAGTTTTAAAAATGAATCAAGGGTTGAATTAAATCGGCAAAAATCTAAGTGGAATTCTCCCGCCGTGCCTTCTTTTGAATTTACCAAGTTGTTCCAGTCAAACGGGCAAAACGGAAAGCAGATACCATTTGACTATGAAATAATTTTTGGGGATCCCGGCTTTGGACGGTCAACTGAAATTCAGTATGAGAACCAAACCTGGCCCGCAAAAGACGCTAATTTTCGTGTATTCAATATAAGTACACAGCAATTTATAAAATTTGGTTTTGTGGACTTGGATATAAAAAATGGCGAGGAAGGAAAATTTGGGGCCGGATTGGATACATTGTTTGGTACCATTACCATCCCCCGTAATGATGTGATTGCCTTTATTGAAGAAGATCAATCCGGGACGGATGGTTTCACCTGGCAATTTAAATTGTTGAAAGCCCCTGTCGATTCATTGGGGCAACGGAACCCTGCCGCCGGTGATACCGCAAAAATAATTTTAAAGAAACCTTTCTTAAAGGCAGATTTGTACCGTTTTGTGGCAAAAACCGCCCGGGTTGAAGAAAAACAGGCCAAAGCGCAATTTGACAATATCAAAGTGGTTCCAAACCCCTATCGTGGTTATGCGGCTTTTGAAAGTAAGAGCATTTACAATAATGGGCGTGCGGAACGGGCCTTGCATTTTACCCACTTACCGGCAAAATGTACCATTCGTATTTATACCATCAATGGCGAACTGGTTAAAAAGATCGATCATGACACGGACATATCAAATGGGGCCGAAAGCTGGAATATGCTATCCAAGGACAATCTGTCCATTTCATACGGCATTTATATTTATCACGTGGACGCCCCCGGTGTTGGCACAAGAACCGGTAAATTTGCGGTTATTAAATAGAGAATTAGCAGGAGATTAAAAAAATGAAAGTGTTTTATAGATCGATACTTATTGCTTTGCTTATATTGCTTGGGGTTTTACAGGCCGGGGTGACCAAGACGGGTACTACCGCCGCTAAATTTTTAAACATGGGTGTTGGACCGCGCACGATTGCCATGGGCGGCGCCTATATCCCTGCCGATAACGATGCGGGTGCTATGTACTGGAATGCTGCCGGGATTGCCGGTACCACACACATCCAGGCCATATTTACCCAATCCAACTGGATTGCCGATATAAAGTTAAATTACCTTGGCGCGGTAGTACCCATGGGGGATATGGGCGTCATTGGTGTAAATGTTACTGCTGTGACCATGGGGGATATGCTGGAAACAACAGAATATTTTCCGGATGGTACGGGTAATACTTTCAGCGCAAATATGTTTGCCATTGGGCTAACCTACGCACGTTCCCTTACGGAAAACTTTATCATCGGCGCCAATATTAAGTATATCCAGGAAACCATATCCAACTCAAGCGCACAGGGTGTGGCGCTAGACATTGGTACCATTTTTACGACGCCTTTTTATGGTATCCGCTTTGCCACCTCTATTACAAATTTTGGTACCAAAATGACGATAAGTGGACAGGATTTATTGTTCCAAAGTGATCCTTTGCCCAACTCCGGCGGCTCGGTTGACCGTTTAAATTCCTATTACGAAACAGATCCTTTCGATTTGCCGCTACGATTGCAGATTGGAATTTCCAAAGAATTTAAAATCACGGACGATCAGCGTTTATCTATTGCCGTGGACGCCGCCCACCCCAGTGATAACTCGCAATTTATAAATACAGGCGCCGAGTGGGCCTTGTTTAATGAGCGGTTTTTTCTGCGCGCTGGTTTTAAAACCTTGTTCCTGAAAGACCGGGAAGAGGGCCTTACCCTTGGTGCGGGATTTCATTACAATAGCTTAGGCTATATGACTTTTGCCATTGATTATGCTTATCAACAGTTTAAATATCTTGGGGATGTTCATACATTTGGTGTTAATATTGGTTTTTAAATTTAATAATCCTATAAACCTATGCACATATATGGTGTGCCAAAGACAAAGGAGGTGTTCTACCCATATAAGTTAAAACGGGAATACGTGAATAAAGATAGGCACAGGGAACTTGTATAAATTAAAAGTCCGTTTGTCCACTTTATAACGCGCTTTCAAAATAAAGGTAACCATTAACTAACAGGAGGAGGTTTTTGATGAGAAAACTTTCGTTACTTATAATCGGATTGGTCATGATGGGCTTTACAGCTTCCATGGCCGCCGACGTAAACGTGACCTTTCAGGTCAATATGAATGTACAAACTTTAAAGGGTAATTTTGATCCAGTGACCCAGGTAGTCCGTTTGGCAGGGGACATGCAAGCCTGGAACCCTACGCTTGCGCCCGATATGGATGATGGCGATGGCGATGGTATTTATACCGTAACCTACACAATGGCCGGTAATGCAGACTATGCCTATAAATTTCTGATCGGTACAGCCTGGGGCCAGGATGAAAGCAACAATCGGCCAGTCTCTATTGGTGGCAAAGATACCACCATTGCCGTTGTTTATTTTAATGACGAGAATGGTATTACGTTTCCGGCAGGCACAGACAGCACGGTTTCACTCCAGCTTGCCGTTAACATGACGCGTCAGGAACAACTGGCTAAATTTAATTTTGTCACGGATACTGTCCGTACTGCCGGCTCCATGCAAGGGTGGGACCCGGGTGGGGGCCCAAATATGGCGGACCCCGATAGCAATGGTACTTATGTAGTAACCTATCAGGTAAAACCAAACGCTACCTATGAATATAAGTTTCTGATTGGCTCTGCCTGGGGAAAAGACGAAAAATCCAACCGTTCGGTTAAAGTTGGGGCGGCGGATACTGCTCTGGCGCCGGCCTATTTTGATAATGATGCGTATGTCGTACCCGTTGTCGGGGACAGCGTAAATGTCACGTTTCAGGTGGATATGTCGGTTAAAGCAAAGGAAACCCTGTTCGATCCTACGACGGACAAGGTTTATGTTGCCGGTGATTTTCAGGGTTGGAATGGCACCGCTTCACCATTGACCGATGCCGATGGCGACAGCATTTACAGCGGTACTTATAAACTGGTTTCAAATGCAGCGCATTCCTATAAATTTATTATGGGGTCTGTTTGGGAAGATGACCCAAACCGTTCAATTGATCTTGGAGCAAAAGATACAACCATCGCAGCTGATTATTTTAATAGGGACCCTGATGTTAGTATCCTGCTTAATGGTAACATTAATTTCAACGTACGCATGGATGTGATGACCGAAGTTGGTATTTTCGATCCAGTCAATGACTCCCTACAAGTTCGCGGTGGTTTTAATGGTTGGAATGACAGTGATCCGGTGCACTCGAAAATGAATCAGAAAACAACCGATCCGCTGGAATGGTTCCTGCAAGTACCATTTACAAAAGTTGAACTTGGGGCAACACAAAATTATAAATATTTTGTGGCCAAAGCCGATGCGGCTACCACCTGGACAGATGGCTGGGAACGCCCCGCGTCGCAAGGCGGTGGTAACAGGGGGGTTGATTTTGCGGGCACGGAAACTCAAAATGCCAGCGATGAGACCGTCTATTATGATGACGTTCAGCCGGATTGGGTTATCCCTACGGGAACAAGCCTTGATGTAGAGTTCAGCGTGGATATGCGTCCTGCTACGGATGGCGCTCTCCAGGCTACGCCCTTTGATGTGGCTAAAGACACCTTGTACTGGATTGCCGAACAACCGGCGTTTGTAAATACGCAGGGTTGGGAAGATACCGATAATATGCGTGTGCTAAAATTAACCGATAGCGATGGGGATAGTGTTTTTACTGCTACTCTTTCCGTTACAGCGCCTTCCTTTAATATGTTTGAGTACCGCTATGCCTGGATAAATGATCAGGGCGATTGGACATGGGAACCGGCCGGTTTTGGCAACTATGCTTATCGTGTACGTTATGCCGGACAAGATGTTGCGCGTAATTTCCCTCAAAATCCCTGGATGATGCCTATGGATACCTGGACAAACCAGGAAGATAAATCGGATGCCCAGGAAATCGATCCTTACAAATCGTTAACGGCTATTGGTGATGAACCCGTGATCAAGCCTGTTACCTATAGCTTGTCGCAGAACTATCCGAATCCGTTTAATCCATCTACAACATTAAGATATTCTATACCAAATGCGGGCAAAGTGACATTGGAAATTTATAATGTTCTTGGTCAAAAGATACGTACCCTGTTGCAGAACGAAGTAACAGCCGGTACCCATCTGAGTGTTTGGAACGGTCTTGATGATACAGGTAAACAAGTTTCAACGGGCGTTTATTTTTATAAACTGACCACTAAAAACTTTACCGATACCAAAAAGATGATTTTGATGAAGTAATGTCTATACCTATCCATACCGGTCTTAATGACCGGTATGGGTTTTTAGG
>CAYWBI010000081.1:0-16513 GCA_964456445.1 uncultured Calditrichaceae bacterium | reverse complement strand
AAATAATGTCCGGCATTGCAATGGAACTTGCCAACGGAAATATTGATCATAATTATACCCTGGAGCGAAATGACGAAATTGGCGATCTGGCCAATGCCTTTAACAAGATGACCGATTATTTACAACAGAAGGCACATGAAGCCAATAACATAGCCGATGAAAATTTTGATGAAAAAATTGAAGTGGCCTCGGATATGGATTTATTGGGAAAATCCATGATACGCATGCGCGACAACCTGGTCAGCAGCAAGGCCAAAACAGAAGAAGCCCTTTCCGATGCACAACTTAAGGTCGATATTCTGAATAAATTGCCTAACCCCACTTTTGTGGTAAACAGGGAAATGACCGTACAATATATTAATCCTGCCGGGGCCAAGGCCGCAAATACACCTATTGACCAAATCATTGGTAAAAAATGTTATCAGCTTTTTAAAAATCCTCAATGCCAAACGGATCAATGCGCAACCAATTGTGCGATGCGTACGGCAAAGTATGTCGAAAATGAAACGGTTATTGATGCAACACAACAACCCATCCGCTATATTGGGGCGCCTCTTACAAACAAGCAGGGCGAAGTAATTGGGGGCATTGAGCAAATTTTTGATATTACTACAATCAAAAACATTATAAACGAGGTTAATTCAACAACCGCCATCCTCACGCAGGGCAATCTCTCTGCCCGGGTTAATGTTGATGATGCAACGGGGGATTATCTTGCGTTGATCCAGGGCGTAAACAGGGTCATCGACAATCTTATCAAGCCAACAGAAGAAGCCATCTCCTGCCTCAGTAATATGGCTAAGGGGGATATGACCCACTACATGGAAGGTGATTATAAAGGAGATTACAAAAAGCTTCAAACAGCGCTCAATAAAAGCCTTGATTCGGTAAACAATATCCTCACCGGTGTTACCGATGCGTCCGCACAGGTTGAGAGCGGCTCAAGGCAGGTTTCCGATTCCAGCCAGGCACTTTCGCAGGGCGCAACCCAACAGGCCAGTTCCCTACAGGAAATAACGGCGTCATTAACGGAGTTTGGCACGCGGACAGAGCGCAATGCCGATAATGCCGACAGAGCGAACAAGATAAGCGATCAGGCGCGGGAAGACGCGTTAAAAGGCAATAATCAGATGATGGCCATGTTAGATGCGATGAACAACATAAATGAATCATCCGGTAAAATTGGCAAGATTATAAAAACCATAGAAGATATTGCCTTCCAAACCAATCTCCTGGCCTTAAACGCCGCCGTTGAAGCAGCGCGCGCGGGGGTTCATGGAAAAGGGTTTGCCGTTGTAGCGGAAGAAGTCCGCAACCTTGCCCAACGCAGTGCAAAGGCCGTACAGGAAACAACCACCATAATTGAAGAATCAATTGAGAAGGCCAAAAACGGAACACATATCGCCCAGGAAACCGAAAAGTCCCTAAAGCAAATTGATGAAAAAGTGACTATGGTGAGTGATCTTTTGGAAGAAATCGCCCATGCGTCCAAAGAACAATCTTCCGGTGTGAAACAGACAACGGAAGGGCTTCGTCAGATTGACGCCGTAACTCAAAGCAATACGGCCAGCGCCGAAGAAACAGCAGCCGCGTCCGAAGAATTGTCCAGCCAGGCCGCCACATTAAAAAGCATGCTTGCGGAGTTTACGATAAAGCACGGGATACTTCAGGATAGTGTTTCGGGCAACCCAGATATTAACCGGCCGGCAGCGCCGTTTGCAGATGAAAAAGAAGTTCGGGAAACAACGGAAATTCATGCTGAAGAGGAAGTGCACATATCCCTGGACGATGATGAATTTGGGAGTTTTTAATCCCAACAAATATCAAGCCCTAAAAAAATCTTTGAAGCTATCGGATAAAACCGGCGCCAATTCCGGCGTCGGTTCTTTTAATAATGAAATAGTTCAATTGACAACCAAAGCAATTTTTCTCCTTGCGCTGGTCCCCTTTTCATAATTGGTTCTGGCCTTTTTAGCGGCGGTCGCTATATCACGGGGTTTCTATTTCCTCAATAGAATTAAAAACATTATAAACATGGCTTAAAACCAGGACAAAAACCGCGGCCCCTAAACCAAGGGCAATCGATAAATAAAAAGACGCCCCAAGGGCGATACGGATCATTGCAGTTGCCAAAGCAAACCCGGAATTCCGAAATACAACCGAATAAATCGTACAATAGCGCAGGGATATCAGCACCAGGAGGATATCACTAAATATGAGAATGGTATAAATGGTGTGGAAAAAGGCATACCAGGAAATCATCCCATGGCGAAGGGACAAATCATACAAACCAATTGTAGTAAAGAAAAAAATAAGCAATAGGGCCACGCCCTTTTTGGCCATCACAAAATGCCCAAGGTTGTCTTTGTCGTCAATGATGGGCCGGTGGCGTTGCAAACGGTAATAATAGGCCAGTATAAAAAAGATAAGCAATGCGGCCCCGGCATCAGCGGCGATATGATAAATGGTGGTTGAAAGATTGTCCCAAAGAACCGGTCCGTTAAAATGAACAAATTCTTTAAACGAACGGCGCAAGAATATAAGCGACAGAATTTCAAACTGTTTGCCCAGGGCGTCGGCCACGGATTCCGCTATCACAAAAATCAAACTTATAATTTCGAAAACCAACAGCATAGTAAAGGCAAAATTGATGGAATAAAAAATATTGGTAGGGACCAATTCTTTCACGCCCGATGGTAAAAGCTGGTTTTGGTTCAGCAGGATCAGTATCAAATCTATAAGAAAACCGGCAACAATAACGCTGCCTATCAAACGCCAGTTTCGTGGACTGTGCCATGCATTTTCCAAAAAATCATAAAGGGTATTTATACGGTGTTCCGTTCGTGTGAGCGTCATTGCTGCCTTAATTGATTAAATAATAGTATAGATTGTCCGGTCATTAAAATCAATATACGTCGTCTTTATCTGATAATAAAAAATTGAATAAATAAATTTTGAATGAAATGTGAAATATGTTAAAGTTTTACTTTTAATTTATAAGCGGTTTAATATGCTGTGGATTCCATTCCAGGTCATGTTTATATAAGAAATGTCGAACGGATCACATATTTTAACAAAGAAACAAACATCATTGATATATAATTTTGGATAAAAAATGAATTCGCAAAGTTCAAGAGCATCCGACCTGCGGGCGGCCTTAGAGAAAAACATCCTGATCCTGGACGGCGCAATGGGCACCATGATCCAGGATCACAAATTAGAAGAACCCGATTTCCGGGGTGAACGTTTTAAGGAATGGCCGGGGCAGCTAAAAGGCGCCAACGATCTGCTTTCGCTTACTCAACCGGATATCATTCGCTCCATTCACCGTGCCTATCTGCAGGCAGGGGCAAATATGATCGAAACAAACACATTTAATGCCAATGGCATATCCATGCGTGATTACAAAATGGTGGACCTCGTTTATGAACTTAACAAACGATCGGCGGAGCTGGCCCGGGAGGCCGTGACGGCCGAATATGCGAACGACGCTAAAACACCCCGTTTTGTGGCCGGATCCATGGGCCCCACAAATGTCGCCCTATCGCTATCCCCCGATGTGAATGACCCCGCCAACCGCTCGGTAACCTGGCAAGAGATGGTCGATGCCTATTATGAACAAGTGCGTGGACTGGTTGATGGCGGCGTGGATACACTGCTTATCGAAACGGTCTTCGATACGTTAAATGCAAAAGCCGCCTTGTTTGCCATTGAAAAATATTTTGATACATGCGGCCGACGTGTACCTGTCATGCTCTCGGTTACCATCATCGATATGAGTGGGCGTACCCTCTCCGGTCAAACGCTTGAAGCATTTTATATCTCAGTTAAACATGCCAATTTATTTAGTATCGGGCTCAATTGTTCCCTTGGCCCCAAGCAAATGCGCCCTTTTATTGAAGAACTTTCCGGGCTGGCCAGCTGTTATGTGACACTCTATCCCAATGCCGGTTTGCCCAACGCTTTTGGTGACTACGATGAGACGCCCGACCAAATGGTAAAGGTTTTGGAAGAATACGCCGCCGCCGGATTTGTAAATATCGTTGGCGGTTGCTGTGGCACAACACCGGAACATATCAGCCGTTTCGCATCAAGTATGTCCCGATTTTCCCCACGCTCTTTGCCTAAAATACCGGCAAAAACCCAGTTCAGTGGTCTGGAGGCCTTGACTATACGACCGGACAGCAACTTTATAAACATTGGTGAGCGCTGTAATGTGACGGGTTCCAAACGTTTCGCGCGGCTTATCCTGGGGGATGAATTTGAAGCGGCCCTCGATGTGGCACGTAAACAAGTTGAAAACGGCGCACAAATTATCGATATCAACATGGATGAAGGAATGCTGGATTCCGAACAGGCCATGAGCCACTTTCTAAAATTAATTGCAACAGAACCCGAGATCAGCAAGGTTCCTATTATGCTCGATTCATCAAAATGGGCAGTAATTGAGGCCGGGTTAAAACAGGTACAGGGCAAATCGATCATAAATTCGATCAGCTTAAAGGAAGGCGAATCTCAATTTATTGATCATGCCCGTTTGGCCAGACGTTATGGTGCGGCGGTTATCGTGATGGCATTTGATGAGCAAGGCCAGGCAGACAGTTTTACCCGTAAAACGACTATCTGTCAACGCGCCTATAACATTTTAACCAAACAATTGGATTTTCCGGCAGAGGACATCATTCTAGATCCCAACATTTTTGCCATCGCCACCGGAATTCCGGAACACAATACTTACGCGTTGGAATATCTTGAAGCCGTAACCTGGATAAAAACGCATCTACCCTTGGCCCGGATAAGCGGCGGTGTCAGCAACCTGTCGTTTTCCTTCCGGGGCAACAACACCCTGCGCGAAGCCATGCATTCCGCTTTTCTATATCATGCCATCAAGGCAGGAATGGATATGGGCATTGTCAATGCCGGACAAATAACGGTCTATGAAGAAATTGAACCTACCTTACTCAGGCAAGTGGAGGATGTTCTTTTTAATCGTCGTGAAGATGCAACCGAACGCCTTGTGGAATATGCCTCTACCTTAAAGCAAAAAGGGCCGCGCAAACAGGAAGATGCTGCATGGCGCTCCGCCGCCGTGGAAAAACGGTTGGAGCACGCCCTTATCCGCGGTGTTGTTGAATTTATTGATGTGGATATCGAGGAAGCACGCCAAAAATATAATTCCCCGATCAAAGTGATTGAAGGCCCGCTGATGGCCGGTATGAATGAGGTCGGCGATCTGTTCGGTTCCGGGAAGATGTTCCTTCCGCAGGTTGTAAAAAGCGCACGGGTGATGAAAAAAGCCGTTGCCTACCTGCTGCCTTTTTTAGAGCAAGAAAAACAGGCAGGGCCATCATCGGCCGGTAAAATATTGCTGGCCACCGTCAAAGGTGATGTACATGATATTGGTAAAAAAATTGTTGGCGTGGTACTCGGCTGCAATAATTACGAAGTAATTGATATTGGGGTAATGGTCCCCGCGGAAAAAATATTACAAACCGCTCTGGATGAAAAGGTTGACATTATCGGGCTTTCGGGTTTGATAACCCCTTCATTGGATGAAATGACCCATGTGGCACATGAGATGCAGCGGCAAAATTTTGATTTACCCTTGCTTATTGGCGGCGCCACCACTTCTCAAAAACACACCGCGGTTAAAATCGAGCCTGAATACAACGGGCCCACAACACATGTGCTGGATGCATCCCGCGCGGTGAATGTGGTAAACCAATTACTAAATCCGAAGGGCAAAATTGATTTTGCAAAGTCAACCCGTACGGCATACGAAAAAATCCGTAGGGATTATCTGGCACGACAGAAAAAATCAAAACTCGTTTCCCTAAGCGAGGCCCGCGTCAACCGTTTTTCAATCGATTGGAAACAAGCGCTTCTTTCACCACCGAATCATCCCGGAATAACCGTTCTTGAAGATTATCCCCTAAATGAAATCCAGAAATATATTGATTGGACGCCTTTTTTCAGTGTATGGGAAATGACCGGAAGTTTCCCCAACATACTCGGGAAACCCCAGGCCCGGGCCGTTTATGATGATGCCGTGATAATGCTGAAGGATATTGTTGAACATAAGAAACTGACCGCCCGTGGCGTCGTGGGACTGTTCCCTGCCAATTCCCTTGGTGATGATATCCTTGTCTTTATGAAACCGGGCGAAACATCCCCATGGAAAACGATCCACACCCTGCGCCAACAGATGCCGCGCCGCAATAATCGCCCAAATTTTGCGCTGGCCGATTTCATCGCTCCGCTGGAAAGCAGCCGTACAGATTATATTGGGGCATTTGCCGTTACCTGCGGATTGGGTCTTGAAAAAATTACCCAGGCATTTGAGGCCGATCATGATGATTATAAAAGCATCCTGGCCAAGGCGCTGGCAGACCGTCTGGCAGAGGCTTTTGCCGAATTATTACATCAAAAAACGCGTCGGGAAATCTGGGGTTATGCCGGAGATGAAAAACTGGACAATGCCCAACTTATCGGTGAAAAGTATCGCGGCATCCGTCCGGCGCCCGGCTATCCATCCTGTCCGGACCATACAGAAAAGGCAACCTTGTTCGAAATGCTCGAAGCAAGTAAATATACCGGAATTTCATTAACTGACAATTTTGCTATGCTTCCGGCAGCCTCGGTTTCCGGATGGTATTTTGCCCTGCCTGAAGCCGCATATTTCGGACTGGGCAAAATCGATGAAGACCAATTACAGGATTATGCAAAACGTAAGGGTATCTCGCTGCAAACAGCGAAGCGCTGGCTTTCGGCAAATTTAAAATGATGGCACTACTGGTTTTTGTATGGAAATAGATTAGGCCTATTAAGAAACCTGAATGCTTCCTGAATTAGAAATGAATGAATACCATTGAAATTTGATTTGGTTTCAATAAGCAAAAAGTACGGACAAGTGAATCCCTTGAATTTCAATCAAATTGTTTTTATTCTTTGAATAGCCCCGGGATTTATCCCGGGGACGAACAATCCGATTGATTCGTCGGGGCTTTAGCCCTTGAAGTTGTTGGGCTAAAGCCCCCATTAATTGCCTTCTTCACTTTTCTCCCCGCCCTAAAAGACGGGGTTAGTCAGATGCGGCACTCTACCCTTGAGCTCAGCTACCTTCATGCCAAAAAACAATTTCGAGTTCCATATTATCCATTTTTAATAAGACAATCCTGTTATCCTGTCTTATAAATATTCTTTCTATCTAAGAATTTACCCATAAGAAACCCATTAGAGCCAAAATGATTATACGGTCCTGATCCCATCCATATTTCATTACACTATTTCATTTGAGACATATTGATGAAGTTCACAAAAACTGTCCGGTTATAAAGAGGACAAGATGAATAGACACCGTTCATAATGTATTATGCATTTATGTGGTCAACTCCATTCATTTTTTCCAATTACATCTATAAAGTTTAACCTTATCTTTTTATTGCCGATATTTTAATCTGCTAATTATCAAAACTATGGGAGAATACGAGACTTGAGAAATAAAGAACCCTGGAACTTTAAATATTACTTCATCTTTGAAAACGGCGAACGTGCAACATTCGATATAACCCTTGAAGCTGAAAGCTTGAAGCTTCGGCCACAGCAGGAAATCACACCAACAAACTGGACAAAGCTTGACTACCATCAATGTAAAAATTGTCCTTTAAAGAAAAATGATTACCCGGACTGTCCGCTGGCCTTAAATTTATCAACCGTACTTCCCCGTTTTAATGACATGTATTCTTTTGAGAAAGTGCATGTAATGGTTGAAACCCCCGAAAGGACATATAGTAAAAATACAACCATTCAAAGTGGGCTTAGCGCAATGTTAGGGATTTATATGGTTACCAGTGATTGCCCCGTGATGGCCCCGCTTAAACCAATGGTACGTTTCCATTTGCCGTTTGCCTGCGTGGAAGAAACCGTCTTTCGGTCGGTAAGCACCTATTTACTGAGACAATATTTAAAGAAAAAGAATGGGGGTACGCCGGATTGGGATTTGGACGGCCTTATGAAAAACTATGAGGATATCCAACTATTGAATCGCGGAATGGCGGAACGTATGCGTTCCATTGTTGATAAAGATGCCAACCTTAACGCACTGGTCGTGCTCGATGTGTTTGCTAAGGAATTGCCCTTTTCCATTGCGAAGAGCCTGGATAATTTACGCTATTTATTTGACGGCCAGTGAAAACCAAAAACCGATTTATTGGATTAGTTCCTTCTCCTGGAAACATTTTTAAAAGGCCGAACAGTTGCTTACAGTTAAATATTACCTATGAACTTCGATAAAATCATCGCCCATTTTAAAACCTGTTACACCCATTTTGCGCAGGGACTTTATGCCAATTTTAATATGCCGCTCGCCTCTGGCATCCCTTATTGACCGGGTGAACCCGCCCAATGTAACCGTGCTGTTATCTGAAAAGTCTATTTTTCCGTCTTTTTCCACCGGTGTTCCATCAAGCCCGACATATACGTTTTCCAAGGTTCCATCCGGTATAAAAGCAGTGACCAAATCCAGCATCCTGCGTGCTTCTGCCGGGAGTTTGGAATTACTAAGCTGTCTCAGATCTATAACCGCTTTTACGTGCAAACGTCCATCAAGAATTTTGCAATCATATTTTTTTACCATCAACGCCAGGTCCAGCCGGGATTTCCTTTGCAATTGTCCAAAAAGCAGGGCAGAAAAATCCTGGCTGTTTAATCGGGCGGTTCCCCCGTCGTCAAGTTGTTGCCTTACCCGAAGCTTGACGTTCTCGGCATCTGATTTTAGGATGTTAAAATCCGCTTTTGGAATTTGGCTGATTATCTCCGGTTTACTGTCCATTTCGTGCATCACATAAAATATACCGCCGCCGATGGCAAGAAGTATTATTAAAACAATCGCAAAAAAAACACGCATAACCTTCACCCCTTAAATATTCATGACGGAAAGACCATTTATTGCTATTAAAAACGAAGTTACATTATAAAGTTGCCATCTGTATATAGCAAGGAATTTTTCACGTGATCAATTAAATACCATTGAATTTATATAATCCGTCCGGGATTCCGCTATAAATCAAAAAATCCGGCGGTATTGGTTCAAATACAGCAATGCCCCGTTCTGAAAATACAGAAACACCGGACATGATGATTCAATTTTCAAAAAAGGTCATTCTTTACGAGAGATCAAGTTTGCACGCGGTGCGGAAATGGGCAAAACACAGGCAGACAGACTAATCCGATGACGATCAGCCATTCTCGATTAAAATATCAATTATTTCACGCATGATCCGGTCGGCATCAACCTGTGGGACAACGCAGGTGCCTGCTGTTTGACGCCCGCTACCGCCATATTTTTCCATTAAATTCCCCACATGGGTTTTGCATGTCCGGTTAAAAATATTATGGCCGCAAAAGACAAAGGATTCATCCGTACCACGTTTGTTATAAATACTAACGGAAACATTTTGCTCCGGGTATAATGTATAGATCAAAAAGCGGTTGCCGTTGGGAAAATGTTTTAATTCGCGGGAATCGGTTATAATAACATTCTGCTCGGTGATGGAATAGTCACGCAGTACATCGACAAAAATAGAATTTTCACCACGGACGTGTTCAATACGGTTCTGTACATCGTCCGAAAGCAGGATGCTACTTAGTGAATAAGATTTAATCCATTCAACCATATTTTCAAAATATGTATGGAAGTCGCCCATCCGGCCTAAGGGATCAAAGGCATGCAGTGTCCGCTCGATAATAAACCAGCCGTGGGGATTTTTAATGTCGGACTCACTTAAATTTGCCGCATCAATTTTATCGGCGATCTTGACCAGTTTTTCAAAACGTTCTAATTCCGGGACATCTTTTCTATAGTAATCAAATATTACCCTGGAACAACTCGGCGCCACTTTAAAATCCCCGGCAAACTTTAACTCATGGGCAAAACTTATTTCATTTACATGGTGATCGAACCACATACCACAATTGGAATGATACGGTAAATTGGCGACAATATCATCGTCTGTAATCGGAATCAAACATTCCTGGATTTCTTCCTGCCGGGCCAAACATATTTCATCTATATCCTCGGCGAGGGTCAAAAGGACGGAACAGGTTAAGCCGTCAAAATCACCGCGTGTTACGATGCGCATTCATCTACTCCTGCAATTTCTCTCATATTAACTAACGGTTAAAAGTCTTAATTTATAAGGTTTTATGACGCTAAATTGTGAAATTGAACAATTGAACCTTATTTTTATTGCTTCTTTAGATATTTTTTTTCCATTATAAAACGGGCCAAAATTTCCAGGGTATCATTTTTAATGTATTTAAACTTTGGCATCCGCCAATCCCCATTTGTAATTTTATCTTTTATGATCTGCAAATTCAGTTCGGAATAATCAAATGCAGGGTAAAGCAAACCGTCGCCTTCGCCTTTGCTTCCATGACAATCCACACATGCTTCCTTATAAATAACCGAAGCATCCCTGGTTTTAGGGATGTACATATTATCGCCCCCGGATAAAATTAGATAGACACTGCTCAACAGTGCAACGCCAAGCATAAGAAAGAAAGGAAGCCATTTTTTCAAAACAAAACCTCTTATTTGATTTTTGTCCGTTGGAATTTTTGCAGTGCGATAGTGGCCCAGGACCCTTGTTGGATCAAATGGTCAAACCATATCAGCCGGTTTTCTTCCGCTGCCAGTACTTTTCGCAAAAAGCGTTTTTCGGAATCGGTCCGATAAATGTTCAACCGGTTTAATAGCAATTGGTTGTACATTGGGTCTTTATTTGCCTTCTGATAAAGCGCTACACCGTACGTATAAAATTTTTGTGCCATCCGTAGTACGCGCTGGTTTGCACGCCCAAAAGGGTAACTTACAGATAACACTTTTTTATTTATAATTTTTTCAAGAACCATCCTGCTGTTTTTTAACTCATTTACCAATGTCGTAACCGGCAAAATGTTCAAGAAGCGATGCGAACAGCCGTGAGAGCCAATTTCCATCCCGGCAGTGTTTATCACGGAAATTTGATGCCTGTCCATATGTTTATATGTAAAACGGCCAATATGGACATCCCAATTGTTGGCCATGCCTATAAAATCTGTTGGGATATAGACCACTGCTTTCATACCCCGTTCGAGCAATGCGGGCATGGCATGGTTTATAAAAGAAGTATATCCATCATCGAAAGTTATCATGATCGGTCTCGATGGCAGGCTTGCCGTTGAAACATCGTTAAAACCCACGGTTTCAAATCCCTGGGAACAGAGCATATCGATATCCCGCTTAAAATCCGATATCTTACGGGCGGTTATACCAAAATCCGAACGATCTTCTATTTTATGATAGTTTATTATGGGGATTCTTTGGGCAGGCATATTACAGGTTTAGGTCAAAGAGTTCAAAGATATTATAAAATGTTGAGCCAACCCGCTCAGAAAGTGTACGGTTGGTGGTTTTACCCCGGTAAAAAGCAATGGCAGACAGTAGCTCCGGTGAACGTTTTATGGCCGATTGCACACCATATTTTGCTAATATCAGGATATAGGGGAAAATATTTGCCGCATAAACTTTACTGGTTGTAACCGGGATGACCGAAGTTATATTCGGTACACAATAATAAACAATCCCATCAGAGATATAAGTTGGTTGCGCAACACTTGTTACATGGGAGGTCTCCACGACCGGAGTGCTCTCTACCGATAAATCCATGACGATACTTCCGGGTTTTAATAATTGAATTTGCTTCTTACTTATATTCATATCATTTAGAGATGAATGTAAAGCATGTACCGCGACAATAAGCACATCTGTAGTCGGCAGAAGCTGATTTATTTGTTGATCGGAGAACGGCAGCACCGTTAGTCCGTCCCTGCCAAGGTCATATTCTTTTAAATTTTCCGGCTTGGCGCTCAACAGGGTAACATTGGCCCCTGTTCCCCAAGCCTGCACAGCCGCAACACGCCCGACCAATCCGGATCCGATGATTGTAATATTAGCCGGGGAAGTACCTTGTGCCCCACCGATCAGGATACCTTTTCCGCCATCGGATACCGAAAGTAAGGTAGCAGCCAAATGAATGGCCATTTTTCCTGCCAGCTCGCTAATTGCCTTGAGCACGGGATGCACGCCTCGTTCGTCCATCAGTAATTCAACGGAGAAATATGCGCCGTGTGTATTGGCCAGGCGGAGGACCCGGTCGTTATTTTGTCCAAAATTTATAAATGAAAAGACACTGTGCCCAGCCATAAGCAACTCTGCTTCATCAGGCGTAACGGGTTGAACTTTTAATAATAACTGCGCATTTTTAAAAATTTTTTCCGCGGATGGGAGGAGCTCTGCTCCGGCTGCTGAATATGCATCGTTTTCAAACCCACTTTTCTCTCCGGCGCCCCGTTCTACAAAAACAGATATACCTTCCCCGGTCAGTTTTTCAACAACATGCGGGCATAGGGCCACACGGTTCTCAAAATTCTTTACTTCTTTTAGTATCCCGATTGTTAACATTTATACTTTTTCCTCACTGGATAGTAATACAGATATAATTTTTGCATCATCATAAAAAGCTTCAAGCGTTTCCGTGAGCCGGGTATTTGTAATACCATGAATTTCTGTTATTACCGTTTTCAGTAAGCGCACATGACCAAAGTAAAGATAGCTTTTAAAAAGTCGGGCCATGTGTTTAAATGTTGTTTCCAGGGAAAGCAAAAAACTACCTTCCAGTTGATTCTTTAAATTTTCTATCACATCGTTTGGCAATGGTCCTGACTTTAAATCAGAAAATTCTTTTAGAACCATATTTTTTGCCTGATGAATATTTTTTATTTCCGTACCAAGATATACGCCAAACATCCCACTATCTTTAAAAAAGTCCGCAAAAGAATAAACCGAATAGACGTAGGCATGTTCCTCACGCAGAACACGAAACAATCGTGCGCTCATCCCCTCCCCTAAATAATGGTTTACGGCAATCATTGGAATCCGGTAAGCGCTGTTATATGAATCGGTCCTGAACCCAAGCGATAAATGTGCCTGGGATACATCTGCGTTTATGATGTGTTCACCAAACGCAGCCGGGGTTAGTTCGGCTGTTTCCATCAGAAGCTTATCCTTAACCATTATTGAAAAATTAAACGATGACCCAATCATTTCAACCAAACGATCATGATCGACGTCACCCGCTGCGCTAACAATAATATTATCCGGACGGTAATGTCGTCGCCAAAAGTTTTCTATCATTTGACGGGTAAAAGCAGAAATGGACTTTTTATCACCGAGGATGGGATAGCCGAGTGAATGCCCCGGATATGTTTTTTCCTGAAGAAGATCGAGTAAATATTCATCCGGGGTATCGAACACGGAGTTTATTTCTTCGCGGATTATCGCCTTTTCTTTGCCAATACCGTCTTCGCTCAAAACGGGACGGCAAACCATATCGCCCAACAAATCCACGGCCAGGGGCAAATGCTGCGGTAAGGAATGGGTATAAAAGCAGGTTTCTTCTTTACCGGTAAAGGCATTTATCGATCCGCCCACGCTTTCCAATGTATGTGCGATCTCAAAACTTGTCCGTTTTTCAGTTCCCTGAAACAACATATGTTCCAAAAAATGGGCCATGCCTATTTCAGATGGAGATTCATCACGGCTACCAGACTTTATCCAGGCCCCAAATGAAACGGATGAATAATTGGGCAGGTTTTCACTTAAAATAATAAGGCCATCAGAAAGTATTGTTTTTCTGATGGCCGGAGTTTTTATAAGCAGGTTCATTTCATATTCTACAGTACTTACTCTGTAGTTTCTTCCTTTTGTTTCATCTGTAAATACATTTTGCGGCTAAGGGCAACTTTTCCGTCGGGTGCAACATGCTTAACCAGGACATCTAGCATATCACCTTCTTTACATACATCGGTTACATTTGCCGTACGGTTTATATCAAGTTCCGATATATGGACCATACCGTCTTTACCCGGCAAAAATTCTACAAACGCGCCAAAATCCCGCACACGTTTAACCTTGCCACGGTATGCTTTGCCAACTTCCGGTTCGGCAGTAAGGCCATCAACAATATCCCTGGCTTTTGTGGCCGCGGCAGAGTCCGGTGAAGAGATGCGAACCGTACCGTCTTCATCGATATCAATCTTAACCCCGGTTTCTTCGGTAATGCCACGAATGGTTTTACCGCCCGGTCCGATCACCGTGCCAATTTTATCCGATTTAATTTTAAAACTAATAATCTTCGGTGCATACTCACTCATGTCCTTTCTACTTATATCGATTGCCTTGGCCATTTCGCCCATAATGTGGGCGCGGCCTTTATTGGCCTGGGCAAGCGCATCTTCCATGATTTGCCGGGAGATACCATCAATTTTGATATCCATTTGAACGGCGGTAACACCTTTTTCGGTGCCGGTTACCTTAAAGTCCATATCACCAAGATGATCCTCATCACCTAAGATATCAGACAAGACAGCAACTTTGTCGCCTTCCTTGATCAGACCCATCGCGATTCCGGCAACCGGGCTTTTTACCGGTACCCCTGCATCCATCAGTGCCATCGAACCTGAACAGACGGTGGCCATTGATGACGATCCGTTGGACTCCAATACTTCCGATACGATACGGATGGTATATGGGAAATCTTCATGTTTAGGCAATACCGGCCTAATTGCCCGCTCAGCCAGGTTGCCATGGCCTATTTCACGCCTGCTGGTACCGCGGATTGGCTTGGCCTCACCAGTACAAAACGGTGGAAAGTTATAATGAAGCATATATTTTTTCTTATACTCTTCGGAAACGGTATCGATGATTTGTTCATCCGAACCGGAACCAAGGGTTATAACGCCTAAGGATTGGGTTTGTCCACGGGTGAACAATGCAGAACCATGCGCACGTGGCAACAAGCCGATTTCGCAGGAGATAGGCCTGATTTCCCCGGGGCTGCGCCCATCGAGACGAACAGATTCGTCCACAATCATTGAACGGACTTCATTTTTCTCAATGTCATGCACCATATTTTTTATAAAACCCGCACATTCCGGATATTTTTCATCCAGGGCGAGCAAGGCATCGTCTGTTATGGTTTTAAGTGCAGTCCGTCTTTCTTTTTTCTCACGGATACGGACAGCGTCTTTTATGCCCTGCCTGCTTTGCTTTTCAACGTCTTCCAATAATCCTTCGGGAATAAGCGGTAGTTCAACTTCACGTTTTTCAGCGGCGCCTGCTTCCTTAAAGAATTCAATTTGGAAAGCGACTAATTTTTTGATCGCTTCGTGGGCAGCATCAATGGCTTTTAACAAATCTTCTTCGGCAACTTCATTGGATTCGCCTTCAACCATCATAATGGAATCAGCTGAACCGGCAACGATAAGTTCAAGATCGCCCTGTTCGGTCTGTTCAACCGTGGGGAAGATAACAAACTTGCCATCAACACGTGCAACACGCACGGTAGCTATAACACCAGCAAAAGGAATATCGGAAAGACCCAGGGACACCGACGAACCAATGGCCGCAAGCACATCCGGTTCATTTTCCAAATCCATTGAAAATATATTGGCGATTATTTGTGTTTCATTACGGTAATGATCCGGGAACAAGGGTCGGATCGGCCGGTCAATCAGCCGGGCTGCCAATATTTCCTTTTCGCTGGGCCGGGCTTCCCTTTTGAAGAAACCACCGGGAAAACGACCGGCGGCGTAATATTTTTCACGGTATTCCACCGTCAATGGGAAAAAACCCATATCGGCTTTTGCTTCATGTGCCGAAACGGCTGTTACCAAAACGAGGGTGCCGCCCATCTGTATAACAACGGCCCCATCGGCCTGTTTGGCCATTTTACCTGTTTCAAATGAGACTTCTTTACCATCAATCTCGATCGATTTTTTTAGATACATTTTTCCTCCAGAAATGCCGGAAATCCCGGCATTGTAATAATTCCATCAACCTTTATTAGCGACGGATACCTAATTCTTTGATAACCGCGCGATAACGATTAATGTCAACTTTTGTCAGATAACGCAACAAACGACGGCGTTGCCCTACAAGTTTTAAAAGACCACGACGCGAATGGTGATCTTTTTTATGTGTTTTAAGATGGTCCGTTAAATATTTGATTCGTTCGGTTATGATGGCAACCTGTACCTCGGTTTTCCCCGAATTTTTTTCATCGCCACCAAATTTTTTAACGAGATCCTGTTTTTGCCCGATCGTTAAAGCCATTTTTCCTCCAAATTTAAAGTTCAGCGCTGAGGGCCTTATCCCTCTTTAATTGCTTGATTAGTTCATCCACCGAAGTGAATTTTTTTTCATCGCGAAGACGTTTCTTAAATGTAATGTTAATATTCTCGCCATATACCATTTCGTCAAAATCGAGGATGTGCACTTCGAGGGTCAGTTCATTCTCCCCAAAGGTCGGGCGGGTTCCAATATTCATCATCCCTTTGTAACAACCGGATTTTATATCCACATCAACGGCATAAACCCCGGTTTTTGGTACAACTTTATGGGGCTCTTTTAATA
>CAYWBI010000080.1:13730-16545 GCA_964456445.1 uncultured Calditrichaceae bacterium | reverse complement strand
GCTCCGGCGGTAGGACTCGAACCTACAACCTAGTGATTAACAGTCACCCGCTCTGCCAATTGAGCTACGCCGGATTATGTTTTTTAAAAGAGCTTAGAATATAAATAACTTATGAAATTCTGTCAAGATTTATTATAGATTTTTTGCTATCACAACATACTTTTTTTTATGACCGTTTTCAGCCATTTTTACTCGATTTCCTCATATTGATTATAGGAGCTTCCGAAACTGAATAACAGCTAACACGGATGTTAACTTTAATTAGGATGCACAAAATCATGGATAAACCGAAAACCTTATCCAACATTGCGCCCACTACCGAAGATTATCAAAGGTTGATTGAAAACCTGCGTGTACGGTTGAATGTTCTAAACGCGTCGGTATTCCTGCTGGAGGAGAAGCTGTATTTAACGGATACCCGAACGTCAAACTATCTTAACAAGATAAACGGCGAACTGGAAGCCATTCGTAAGCTTATTGTCACAAGTCCACTAAATCATCACTCTAACTAAGTTAATAACATGGAAAATTCTAACCTAAAATTGCTGGTTATTGAAGATGAGCCGATGGTACGCGAGAGCTATATCGATATGTTCAGTATGTTGGGCTACGATGTCGATACGGCCGAAAATGGCAAAAACGGGCTTGCGATGACCGCACAGAAAAATTATGATATCGTTATAACCGATCTGAACATGCCGGTTATGGATGGCCTGGAAACGCTCAAACGTATCAAGAAAAAAAACCCAAAGGTCGAAGTGATCGTCATGACCGGTTTCGCCACCATCGAAAATGCCATCGTAGCCATGAAGGAAGGCGCCTTCGACTACATTACCAAACCGGTTGGGCTTGACCATGTCAAAATTGTCTTATCACGCTGTGTTCAGCACATCCGGGCACAGGATGAAAACAAAGCATTACGCGATGTGAATGAAAAACTTAGACAGGTCAACGAGCTTAAAGATAAATTTATCACCATAACAAACCATGAATTGCGCACGCCATTGGCTGTTATAAAAGGTTACTTTGAACTTATAGAGATGAGTGTTGAATCCAAAGATGACGGACTTGATGAATACTTTACAATCATATCCGGTACCATAAACGAGATGATCGATCTTGTGGAACGAATGCACAATTTATCCAGTGTTGATAAATCCCTCTCACAACAAAGCATCCGATCCTTTAACCTGTTGGACGCCATAGTCAGCGTTGGAAATGAAATGAAAATATTGTTTGAAAACAGGGACATCGCTTTCGCTGTCTATTCCAACAAACGGGATATCCGTATCAAGGCAGATAAAAGCAACATGCACAGGGCGCTAAGGGAATTGCTGCAAAATGCCCTTAAATTTACAGACCAGGGCGGGGACGTGTCCATCAGGGTTAAAAATACAGCCCATGATAAAAAGGTATATATATCAATCGAAGATACAGGGATCGGTATTCCAGCGGACAAGATCGGTTATATTTTTGAACCCTTTTATGAAGTGCAGGACGTAATGCACCACTCAAGTTCACAAACCGAATTTATGGGCGGGGGGATTGGCGTAGGGCTTTCGCTTGTAAAAGAAATCATACAAGCGGCGAACGGCGATGTATTTGTTCAAAGCAAACCGGGTATAGGAAGCGTTTTTACCATCGTGATGCCCTATGAAAAATCAGAGGAAAAAGCGCCGGCGGAAGTTTAAATCCTTACCATCCTGCGCATCACTTCATAACGTTTATCAATTTGCCCCCGATCGAGCGATTTGAGCCGTTCCATGCTAAAATCTTCCACGGTAAAAGAGGCGGTAACGCTGCCATAAACAATGGCCTCACGCAGAGTGGCCGCATCATGTTTGTTCTGTGAGGCGATATGACCCAAAAATCCACCGGCAAAGGTATCGCCCGCCCCGGTCGGGTCCACTACCCGTTCCAGGGGAAAAGCAGGTGTAAAAAAGAAATGCTCACCGGAATAGAGCAAGGCGCCATATTCTCCGCGTTTGACCACAATTGATTCCGGGCCCATGGCAGAAACCTTGCGCACAGCTTTCACCAGATTGGCTTCCCCGCTAAAATCCATCAACTCTTCGTCATTAAGGATCAGGATATCGGATTTACGCACCACCTTCTCCAATGAATCGCGTTTTATATCGATCCACAGGTTCATCGTATCCAGAACAACCAATTGCGGTTTGTTAACCTGGCTGAGAACTTCCAATTGCAAATCCGGGTCGATATTGGCCAGAAATAAATAGCGGGGGTCCCGATGGCTCCGGGGGATTTCCGGCTTAAAGCTTTCGAACACGTTCAAATCGGTAAAGAGTGTGTCACGTTTGTTCATATTGGCATGATACTTTCCGCCCCAACGAAACGTTTTTCCCTCGGCACGGTGCATCCCGTCAAAGTTCACCTGACGATCCTCTAAAAAAGCAATATCCTCATGATTAAAATCGTCGCCAACCACACCAACAATATTGACCGGTGCAAAAATACCGGCGGCGGAACTAAAATAAATTGTGGAACCGCCCAGCGCATTTTCCCGTTTGCCAAACGGCGTCTCAACAGAATCATAGGCGATGGAACCAACAACCAGAATACTCACGATACTCTCCCAGCAAGGTTTTTTTATTACGAACGACCATTTAGTAGTTACTGATTACGATTATACAGATTATTGATGGCATAAATCAAAGACCGGGCAAATCGCATTTACCCATGCATAGTATTGGAACCCGGCAAATTTTCCAACTTCCAACTTCTTACTTCCAACTTCTTACTTCCTACTTCTTACTTCCTACTTCCTACTTCCTACTTCCTACTTCCAACTTCC
>CAYWBI010000080.1:0-13630 GCA_964456445.1 uncultured Calditrichaceae bacterium | reverse complement strand
ACTTCCTACTTCCAACTTCCAACTTCCGACTTCCCTACATTGTCTCGGGCACGGATAACCCTAGGACTTTTAAGCCATTGGCCAGAACGGTGCGGGTAGCGTCGATCAAGGCTAAACGGGCACGGCTTAGTTGCATATCATCACCAATTACCCGGCACTGGGTGTAAAACTTATGAAACTTCCCGGCCAGGCCAAAAAGGTATCCCACAAGATGATGCGGTTCCAGGCTTTTGCCGCAGTTTAAAATCGTTTCCGGATATTGGACGAGCGTCTTTATCAGCTCCTTTTCTTCCGGTGTAACAAGTAAATCAAGCGGCGGCTCGGTCGAGGCGTCAAACACAAGGTCCTTTGACGCGCCCAGTTTGATAATGCTGCATATCCGGGCATGGGCATATTGGATGTAAAAAACCGGGTTCTCGTCGGACTGGGTTTTGGCCAGCGCCAGATCAAAATTCAGATGGGTGTTCATACTGCGCATGATAAAGAAGTAACGGGTCACATCAACGCCCACTTCATCCATCAGATCATCCAGTGTTACAAAATTTGCCTTGCGGGTGGACATTTTTACTTGTTGCCCTTTTTCGGTAAGCGTTACAAACTGATGGATCAGCACCTTCATCTTTTTTGTGTTATAGCCCAAAACTTTTAAGGCCGCTATCACATCCGGGTAGGTATCGATATGATCCGCGCCAAAGATATCGATGATCTGGTCAAAGCCCCGTTTAAATTTCTCGATATGATAGGCCATATCTGGCAGACGGTAGGTCGGTTCCCCGCTGCTTTTTATGATCACACGGTCCTGATCAAAACCAAGTTTGCTGGTCAGGAACCAGGTAGCTCCATCATGTTTGTCAATAAGCCCCTTATCGTTCAGCGCCCCGACAACCTGATCAATTTTGCCATTCTCATAAAGTGTTTTTTCATTAAAAAAAACATCGAATTCAAACCCCAGCCGTTTAATTGTCTTTTTTATATCGGCAAAAATCCCGGATTCGGCACGGTCTTTAAAGATAGGATTGTCGTCATCATTGATTAAGCTATCGCTGAATTCATCATATATGCCTTGTGCAATATCTTTTATATAAGCGCCCTGATAATGATCTTTGGGGAAATCAATGTCTTGTCCGCAAATTTCAAGATAACGCAACCGGGTAGATTCGCCAAGCACCCGCATCTGCCGACCCGCATTATTAAAGTAATATTCCCGTGTAACCTGGTGCCCGGCAGCCTGCAGGATATTGGCAATGGTGTCGCCCAATACGGCCTGCCGTCCGTGGCCAATGGTTAATGGGCCCGTCGGATTGGCGCTTACAAATTCAATCTGGGTTTTTATGGGTTTATCCGGCGTATAAAAACCATAAGTTTCTCTTTTGGTAAGAATTTCTTTTAACTGCCCATAAAGATTTTTACTCGCACCATAAAAATTTATAAATCCCGGTCCGGCAATCTCAATCTTATCGATATATGCCGGATCTGCCGGAAAGGTACGAACGATATCTGCGGCGATGTCGCCAGGTTTTTTACGCAAATGGCGCGCTAACTGCATCGCAATATTGGATGCATAGTCGCCAAAAGTATTGTCCTTGGGACGCTGCAGAACAACATTTACATCCGTGATTTCCAGCGTATCCAAATAGTTTTGTAAGGCGTCAACAATATATTCTTCAGTGTTCATCGGCATTATCCGTAACCGTTTCAAACTTGGCATCGGCCCAAAGATCTTCCAGACCATAAAAGCCGCGTTTTTCCTTATGGAAAATATGAACAAGCACATCAATATAATCCAACAACACCCAGGAAGAGGATCCGCTGCCTTCCTTATGGTTGATATGGATTTTATAATCCTTGCGTAACATCTTTTCAACATTTGTTGCGATGGCATTTATCTGCACATCGGAAGAGGCGGAGGCAATCACAAAAAAATCCGTGGCATTACTTAAGCCACGGACATCCATGATGACCACATCCTCGCCCTTTTTATCGAGGGCATATTGGGCCGCATAATGAGCGGTTTCATTTGCTGTCAAAAATTTTCTCCATCATTTAAATATTGTAAGCGTCAAATAATCTTTGCCAATAATTATTGTAACATCGGCAATGGGCGAGGGGTTTTCGTAACTATCGATATTTTTATCACTAACCCCCATCACTTCCGCAAGATCGCGGGCATTTTCCATTTTGCCCATTTGATCGATAACCCGGGTTTGCTTTACATTAAAAAAGGTCTTCCCTTTTTTTAGATAGTTCCCCTTATTGATCACATCGTACTTTTTTTTGTCCAGTAAAGCAGCCAGCTTATCGGCAACGCCTTTAACGCCACAACCGTTCAATATCTCCAATTGAACCTTACGGACGATCGGTGAATAATATTGCTGGGTTTCCTGTGTTTTCTCTTCTGCCGGGAGAACCGGCGCCGGTTGGCTTTTTTCTGTGTGCGAAATGACTTTACTTACATTTCTTAAACTGTCAGGCAGCTGGATGTAGCCTAAGTTAAAAGCAAAAAAAACGGCAAGAAGCAATGCCATAAGAAATAACACAAGCGGCGCTTTGCTACGTTTTTTGGGTATTCGCGAGAAATGTGTACCGGTATTGGAAGTGTTTTTTTTTCGGATTGTTTGCGTGTTTACACGCCTTCTATGTCTCAATGGATTGTCTTTCCCCCATTTGCTCAAAAAAATAACCGAACCTGACCAATATGCCGGATTCGGTTAGTGTAATGTGATTATCTGAGATTACCGTGAAAATTTATTTTGAGTGTTCATCCACAGGTCCCGGTTATCATATCTGTTATAAAACCCATTATACGCGGAATAACGGTTATATGGCGACGACTCAATCCGAAACATCAAACTGGCATTATCGGAAATTTTATAGTCCAGTTGCGCCCCGCCAAAGAATACCGGTTTATTAAGATAACTGTTATCGCCAAATGTGTGGTATGGCGTGGACATGATACCAATATTTGTGGTCAGATGCAGATTATTGCTAATCTGGAAAAACATCGTATTTACATAGCTATTTTGTAATATCTGCGCCCCGCCGGCCATACCAAAAGACATGGAAAAGGAATGGCTCATGTGGAATTTTGACGGGTCCAAAAAGGAATCCAGGAAACCTGCCGCCGGCTGTGCCAGGATTGTTGTGAAATCCGGCAGCTTGGAATTACTCTTAAGTTGCGCAAAACCATTTATCGGAATGGCAAAGCCCAAAACCACGGCAATGAGTATAATTTTGTATTTCATGATCCTCTCCTGTGAACATTGCTAAAATATTAAAGAACGCGCTTTAAAGCAACCGGGAATTTTCAACATGGCATAATATAAAATCTTTTCCTGACCGCGCTGTAAAGACACCTACTAAAGCTTTTTATAACACAGGCTTACCCAAAAAGCTCATTTTATAATCCAAATTTTCAATAAAGTATATTGCCGTGCATTGCAGTTATCAGACCTGCCTGACGATCAAAAACACGGTAGAGTCTGATTCGGGATTTGACACTTTATACATCAATATTGTTATTCACACCGATTTTGATCCCACTTTAAGAAAGGCTACATTTCAGCATCTGTACAAGTAAGGAGAAACTGTGGCCAAAGAAAAAGAAATTTGTTCGATCGTTGTCATCAATAAGGAAAAAGTTGAGCTGGCCCGGGATCAGCTTCCATCCGATAATGAAATAAAACGGACTGCAAAGTTCTTTAAGGCACTTGGAGATCCGACCCGGCAAAGAATTGTTCAGGCGCTCTTAATCGATGAGCTTTGCGTTTGTGATCTGGCCGCAATCGTGAATATATCCATTTCCGCCATTTCCCATCAGCTTAGAATGTTGCGTGAATTAAAAGTTGTTAAAAACCATCGCGAGGGAAAAATGGTGTATTATTCCGTGGTTGATGACCATATCCGCTCCGTAATCACCCAAACACTTGTTCATTTGAAAGATTGATTTGCTATCCGTTTTTTTCTTCTGTACATTTGAGCAGTTATTCAAATGAAGCAGGTTATGAAGCTTAAAATTTCAGCTCTAATATTTTTATTGTTTGCCCAAGCCATGGCGTATCAGGTTTCATTGCCCGATATTGTTTTGTGCGTGGGCGATAATGGGCATATTGCGTTAGAAGAAGGAAATTCCGATAATGGCTGCGCTTTACATCCTTCCTTTAACAACATTTCACAGGATCATCATGCCGTAACGGACCGTCAACACCTGGATGCCGATCACTGTATGGATATTTTATTGGATTGGCATTTAAGCAGCGCACAGCTAAAGCATGATTCTAAAACACAGCGTGGAATCCAGTTTCCCAACTACATAATTATTAATCCACAAATTATTAACCCCACAATTCACATTGTAAAATATGAACAAAGTGATACCTTACCAAATCCCGGTGTGGAAATCGCACGTTCAACCATTCTGATCATATAATATCTCCGCACATCCTTTTACTTAGGGATGCCTCCAATAAAATATTCATTTTAATAATTTAAATTATAATTCTCAATCTATATGGAGTTAAGGATGCGCTATATCTATATCCTTCTTTTAATGGGTGTGCTGTTAGGGTGCTCGCCGCTTGTCTATAAGGCGCAAAGACCCGCATCCACACCGATATTAAAGGAATTACCGGCACCGGAGTTTCCGGGGACAAAGGAAACTGAAAATCCGGGAGGGATATTAACCCTCAAGGCAGCCTTACGGTTGGCGCTTTTGCAAAGCCCGCGTTTAAAAGTATTTGCCCTGGAAGTTAGGGCACGTGAGGCCCGGACCTTGCAAAACAGTTTATTGCCTAACCCGGAGTTAAGCATTGAAACAGAAAATATTGCCGGTAGTGGCAATTTTAACGGACTTGACGCCGCCGAAACAACCATTTCGCTTGGCCAGCTTATCGAATTGGCAGGCAAGCGTGAAAAACGGTCCAGGATAGCGGCGCTGCAAAGCGATCTTGTTTATTGGGCCTATGAAACAGCGCGTCTTGAGATATTTAGCGAAGTCGTGGATTCATATACGGCTACCATTGCGGCACAGCAGCATATTTCAATCCAAAAAGAAATACTCGAAGTTACCAAAGATTTTCAGGCTAAGATTGATCGGCGAGTGGAAGCCGGGAGGCTTTCGCCGGCGGAAGCCATGCGGGTCGAAGTTTTAGTGAACAATGCACAAATGCGTTTGGCTACTTTGCAAAGGGAACTAAGAAAAACCCGTTACCGTCTTGCAGCTGCCTGGAACAGCAGCGAGCCCTTGTTTTCTTCCGTAAAGGGCAACCTGGATCATCGCTTTGTGCTTCCCGATATAAATAATTTGCGCTTATTGTTGAAAAACAATCCCCTTCTGGCGCGTTGGGATACCGAGATGGAAAATCGGCGGGCCCAGCATGACCTGGCCCAGGCTGAGGCCGTTCCCGATCCTGTGATAAGCGGTGCGTACCGCCAGTTTAACGAAAGTGGTGATAATGCCTTTATGGCCGGTATCTCCATTCCGCTCCCCCTTTTTAATCGCAATCAGGGCGCCATTCAGGAAGCTCGGGTGCGAGTGGAACAGGCTCAATGGCAACAGCGTGCCGTTTTAAACCGGCTCACCGCACGACTTAACAGGCTAACTATCACCTTAATAAAGCTGGTGGATGAAAAGGAATCTATAAAAAATGAGATTATACCGAAATCCGCGCAAACTTTAAAAATCATCTCCCAAGGTTTTGAGCAGGGAAAGTTTCAGTTTTTGGATGTGATGACCGCACAACAAACATTGTTTGAAGCACGGGAACGACTGCTCGACGTACGTTTGCAGCTATATCAAACGGCCACCGGGATCGAAAGTCTTATTGGTAAAAAATTATAAATATCCGGTTCATCGTAACAAAAGGAAAATAATATGTTAAAGATAAAATATTCTATGCTTGCCTTCTTGGCTATCGCACTGCTTTTGGTAGCGGGTTGTGGTACGCCGGAAAAGAACGCCGCCGAAAAAATCGAAGACTATGCGCCAGTCGAGGAACATGGAGAGACCGACGCACACAATCCTGTCGTTCAGTTAAGTGAAAAAGAGCTTAAGGAATTCGATATAAAAATTGAAAGTGCCGCACCGGGAAAATTGGAAACACACGTTACCTTATCCGGTGAAATCATCATACCCCCGGATAATATTGCTCATATTCACCCACGCTTTTCCGGGATTGTTAAGCATGTTTATAAAAACATTGGTGATCATGTAAAAAAAAATGAAATCCTTGCGGTTATTGAAAGTAATGAGAGTCTTACAAATTATAATATCCTATCATTGATAAACGGTACGGTTGTTGAGATGCATTTAACGCAAGGCGAAGTTGTGGAGGATGGTAAACATGGCTTTACCATTGCGCATCTTGCCAAGGTTTGGGCTTACCTTAAAGTATATCAAAAAGATTTACCCTATGTGCAGAAGGGTGGCAAGGTTCGTATTACCGCCGGGGAAGACATGCCCGCTGTTGAAACGGTCATCGATTATATTTCACCTGTTATGGATGAGACAACCCGTACCGCTACGGCAAGGGTTGTCATAGATAACAGTAGCAAACTCTGGAAACCAGGTTTATTTGTAAACGGGGAGGTAACTACTTCAAGCAGGCAAGTAAAAATCCGTATCCCAAAAACGGCCATAGAAGAGATGGACGGGGAGAAAATTGTGTTTGTAAAGACAGCCGGGGGCTTTAGGCCCCGTCCGATATCCATTGGCAAGGAAAACACCTTCAATGTCGAAATCGTTTCAGGTTTAAAAAAAGGTGAACTATATGTAAGCAAGGGCGGGTTTACCCTAAAAGCACAAATACAAAAATCTGAATTTAACGATGATGACCATTAAAACAAGCATTTCCCATGGGTTTAGTGGGAAGTTAGCACCTATAAAAAAAGAAGCGGAGATAAATCTCTTATGAAAGCACTTATAGAATTTTCACTAAAAAACCGCCTGCTGATGCTGGTATTGGGTGTGCTGGTAATGACCGCGGGATATTACAGCTATACACAATTGCCCATCGACGCCTTTCCGGATGTATCCCCGAGCCTGGTACAGGTATTTACCGAAACCGATGGATTGGCGCCGGAGGAAATAGAAAAATATGTAACCTTCCCGGTGGAAGCATCCATGAACGGTTTACCAAGCGTGGAAAAGATTCGTTCCATTTCTAATTTTGGGCTCAGCGTAGTAAATATATATTTTAAAGACGGTACGGATATTTATTTTGCCCGTCAGTTGGTTAATGAGCGTTTACAGGAAGCCCGTGAGCAGATTCCCGAAGGGTTTGGAAATCCTCAGATGGGGCCTATTTCCACGGGGATGGGTTTGATTCTTTTCTATTATCTGGAAGATAGCACGGGTACCTATTCCCTGACGGAAATGCGTACCCTTCAGGATTGGCTTATAAAATATCAACTGCAAACCGTACCGGGGGTTACCGAAGTATTGGGCATCGGCGGCTGGGAAAAGCAGTTCCAGGTGGTAATCGATCCCAATGCCTTGCTCCGCTATGATATCAGTATTCAGCAGGTCATAGATAAAATAAAGGCTAATAATCTGAATGTGGGCGCTCAGTTTATAGAGCGTAACTCCGAAGAATTTATTGTCCGTTCCGTTGGGCTGGTGGCAAACATTGAAGACATCGAAGATATTATTATCAGAAGCCGGAACGGCACGCCTCTTTTTCTTAAACAACTTGCAGAGATAAAGATCGGCGGCGCTGTTCGCAGGGGGGTACAAACCCGCGACGGCATCGAGGAAGTGGTGTCCGGCATGATTGTTAAATTATACGGCAGCAATTCATCCACGGTTATTGGCAAAGTTGAAACTAAAATGGCTGAGATTCAAAAATCATTACCGAAAGGCATACGGCTTGTGCCTTATTACCAACAAAAAACCTTAGTGGAAGCGGCCGTAGCCACGGTAACTGACGCCCTTTTACAGGGCATCTTTCTGGTTGCGTTGATACTATTGCTTTTTATGGGCTCCATCCGTCCCAGCATTGTGGTTGCCCTGTCTATCCCATTTTCAATTTTATTCGCCATGGTGGGGATGCGTTATTTTGGCATTTCCGTCAATTTGATGTCCTTTGGCGGATTGGCCATCGCCATCGGCATGATGGTGGACGGTACCATTGTAATGGTCGAAAATGTGGACCGTATTTTACGAACATCGGGGAAGGATGAGCCGCGGATACATATAGTTTCCCGTGCCTGTCTGGAAGTAGCCCGGCCTATTTTATTTGCCATCACCATTATTATCGTCGTGTTTTTGCCGCTGTTTACGCTACAGGGCGTCGAGGGAAAAACCTTCCGACCACTGGCGGAAACCGTTTCGCTGGCCATGCTGGGGTCCTTGATATTTGCCCTCGTCCTGGCGCCCCTCTTTGCAGATATTTTTATGCGCCGTCCAAAACCAAAGGTCAAGGAAGAAAATGTTCCTCCCAGGGAAAATTTTATAATCAAAATCGTGACAAGGATATATCGTCCGGTTTTAGAATACTTTGTACGCAAGCGGGGAATGGCTGTCGGATTAGCCGCTCTTTTATTACTTATTGGCGCGTTGATTTATCCCCGGCTTGGTTCCGAATTTACGCCAACCTTGCAGGAAGGAACCATAATCCTGCGTCTGACGATGGCCCCGTCCATATCCTTAAAAGAGAGCACACATCTTACGCAAATTGCAGAACGGCGTGTTATGAATGTGCCGGAGGTCATTCATGTTGTAACGCGTATCGGGCGGGGCGAGGTGGGCGCGCACACCGATCCCATCAACAGCGCGGAGATGTATATTCTTTTAAAAGATAAAAAGGAATGGCGAACAGCTACCACCCAACCTGAGCTGGAAGAAGTGATCCGGCGACAAGTCGGAGAAATTCCCGGTGTACTGTCCAATTTCACACAACCCATTCAAATGACGGTGGATGAATTACTGGAAGGGGTGCGCGCGGAATTAGCAATAAAGCTGTTTGGAGAGGATCTGGATATTTTAAAAAGCAAAGCGGATGAAATTGTAAATGCGATCAGTACCGTTCCCGGCGCAGCCGATGTACAAGCGGATCAAATCAGCGGCACGCCACAATTGCTCATCAAGGTTAACCGCCAGGCGATCGCGCGTTATGGAATTAATGTTTCCGATGTTCAGGAGGTAATTCGCGCAGCCATTGGCGGTGAAAAGGCCGGACAATTATTCGAGGGTGTCCGTCGCTTTGATATTTTGGTTCGTTATGATCCGCTTTTCAGAAGTGATTTAAAAAATATTAGCCAAATATTGATCGAAGCTCCTGATGGGGTAAAACTGCCACTGAGCCAACTTGCCGATATTCAGGAGTTGGTCGGCCCCCGGCAGATAACCCGTGAAAACAGTCAGCGGTTTATTGTCATACAAAGCAACGTCGTTGGTCGTGATATTGGCTCTTTTGTGGCCGACGGTCAAAAAGCCATTGAAAAAATGGTGGCTTTACCGCCGGGATATATGGTTACATGGGGTGGGCAATTCCGTTTGCAGCAGGAAGCGAATAAACGGCTGGCAGTTGTGGTGCCGGTTACATTGCTGCTTATTTTCCTATTGCTCTTTTCCAGCTTTAACTCAATTAAAAATACCCTCTTGATTCTGCTAAACATCCCTCTTGCCCTGGTTGGTGGTATTGTAGGGCTTTGGATAACAGGACAAAATTTATCGGTTCCGTCCTCTGTTGGCTTTATTGCCCTGTTCGGTATTGCCCTGGAAAACGGCATGGTGCTTGTAACATATCTGAATCAACTTTTAAAGGACGGGATCCCTGTGGGTGAGGCTTCGGTACAGGGGGCATTGCTCCGGCTGCGTCCTGTTTTGATGACGGCCTTAACCACCGGATTAGGACTTATCCCCTTATTGTTGGCTTCAGGCACCGGTAGCGATGTACAGCGTCCACTGGCTACGGTGGTGGTTGGCGGACTTATTACATCCACCTTACTGACATTGTTGGTGATTCCGGCAATTTATAAATGGTTTGCGGTGGACTATGATATTGAAATATCGACAAATTAATCACGTAGATCGGAGGGTACACGCTCTCCGATCTTTTTCTAAAGGAGAATACAAATGCAACATATTATTGCTTATATCAAACCGCATAAGCTGGAAAAAGTTACGCTTGTGCTTCATCGCCTTAAGGGACTTACGGGGATTACGGTTACGCGTGTAGAAGGTTGTGGTCGGGGTAATATGCCTCTGGAAGCAGAGTCCTGTCTTGGGGATTTGGTTCCGCATGTAAAAATAGAAATATTTTGCCAAAAAAAATACACTGAAGCAATTGTGAAAGCCATACAGGAAAACGCGCATACCGGTTTAAAAGGTGATGGTAAAATCTACATAAGCCCTGTCCTTGAGGCCATCCGCATCAGTAGCGGCGAACGGGGGGAAACAGCAGTATAATATATAAATTAGGAGGCAAGTTGTGAAACATCATAATTCTGAAGAATTTGAAGGAAAGTGGTATTTTCACCCACCGATGAGAAATGCATTTATTGCGGGAATAGTTACCACCGCCGCATATATAATGTCTTCTTATACCCTGTTACACGATCGGTCACTTACAATCATTTATATCGTTTCCATCATTATTGGCGGATATCATTGGATACGTGAAGGATTGGAAGAGCTTGTAAAAGAGCGGACATTTACTGTAGACGCTTTAATGATCGCCGCCACCATTGGTTCGATTATTTTGGATATGTGGGCAGAGGCTGCTTTTTTGGTTTTCTTATATGGCGCCGCCGAAGGGTTGGAGGAATATACATATACTAAAACATGTATGTCTATTCGCAAATTATTGAATTTAGCTCCAGCTGAAGCATGTATTTTACGTGATGGAGTCGAAGAAACAGTGCGGGCGGAAACATTGAAAGCAGATGATATCTTTCGGGTTCGGCCCGGTGAATCCATACCAACCGATGGTATTATCCTCAACGGTGCCTCCAGCGTAAATGAGGCAACCATTACTGGTGAATCGATACCGGTGGACAAAGCGAAGGGACAAAATGTTTTTGCCGCCACTCTTAACGAAACAGGTATGCTGGAGATAAAAGCAACAGCGTCGTTTGCCGAGAATACACTTTCCAAATTGATCCATATGGTGGAAGAGGCCCAGGAACATAAAGGTAAAACCCAAGCCTTTATTGATCATTTTGGACGTGTTTATACCCCTTGGGTTTTTGTTGGCTCGATTGCCTTGCTTTTGGTTCCCTATTTATTTGACCAGCCTTTTATCATTTGGGCAAATCGGGCCGTAGTGCTGTTGGTGGCTGCCGCGCCCTGCGCCCTCATCATGTCCACACCGGTAGCGATTGCTACCGGGATAGGACGCGCGGGACGTAACGGTATTTTAATAAAAGGGGGCGCCTATCTCGAACAACTCGGCAAAATAAAGGTAATCGCATTTGATAAAACGGGGACCCTTACACGGGGTACACCGGTTGTCACAGATGTATGGCCCGTGGAAAAGGATGCGCATACCCTTTTGCGTCTTGCATGTAGTGTGGAGAAATTTTCGGAGCATCCTTTGGCCAAGGCCATTGTAGCTTACGCAGAAAAGAAAAATATTTCTTCCACCGAGGCGCATGATTTTCACATAATACCAGGTTACGGTGCAGGTGCCACTATAAATGGCAAAATCGTTTGGGTAGGCCGCTTGGAAAGTGCGTTGCCCGTTTCCCTTTCACCCAATACACAAATTCATATTGACCGACTTAGGAGGGAAGGCAAAACCATCGTCTTTATATCGGAAGGTGAAAGCCTGTACGGTTTTATAGCCATCCGCGATGAGCTACGAAATAGTACGGCGTGGGCAATCGAAAATATCAAGGGAATGGGTTTAAATGTATGTATGCTTACAGGTGATAATGAAGCAACTGCAAAGGTTTTTGCGGGGGAATTGGGTATCGACGATGTGAGGGCCGGGCTTAAACCCGAGGATAAGATAAAGGCGATTATTAGTTTAGAAAAGTACAATGGTTCGACAGCAATGGTTGGAGACGGCGTGAATGATGCTCCTGCCTTGGCTCATGCTAGCCTTGGCATCGCCATGGGTGTTGCAGGAACGGATGCAGCTATTGATGCAGCAGATATTGCCTTGATGGCTGATGATTTGGACAGCTTAATTTTTGCTATTGCACTCGGAAAAGCGACAAGAAAAATTAGTAGACAAAATATTGCATTCTCGATATCTGTCTTATCTTTGCTTATTCCTACAGCTATTTTAGGTATATTGTCTATTACAGCTGCTGTATTTTTACACGAAATCTCAGAGCTATTAGCTGTAGCGAATGGTGTTCGTATAGCGAAAATAAAAATCTTGAAATAACAGAATACATTTTTTTAGTATGTGGCTATATTTACCAATCGAATTGTTATTTTACAATGACAAATTCGAATTATATTTAATTTAATAGTCTAATTGTTTTGCCTCAAAAAAAACAAGGAGTACATCATGTTGAAAATAATATTTTATCTTTTAATTTTTTTTTCACTTACGCTCGTTTTGAGCAAAACGACTAAAGTTGATGATCAAACCCAATCCACGTATAACGGGGCTGATTTATACCGATTAAACTGTTCTGCTTGTCATGGTTTGGATAGGATGGGGAACCCTCCGATTTTTCCATCACTAATAAGTATTAACAAGCATATGACACGAGAACGGATGGAACAACAAATACGAAATGGGAAAAATGCCATGCCACCAATGAGACATCTTTCGGATAAAGAAATTGAGGTAATTCTAACATTTTTAGTAGATAATAAAGATATTGATGTAACCATTGACAAAAAAGATATTGGCCCCATGTTAATTGCGAGCAATTGTATGCGTTGTCACCGAGTAAATTCCAACGATCCTGAACTAATTGAAGCTCGAATGATGGAACCTCATTCGTTAATCAGAGTGGTTCAATGGCATAATTTAGAAGAATTCAAGATCGTCCTGAATACAGGTCCATGCTATATGCCTTCCTTTGAAAATATGCCCGATAGCGATAAGGAAGAAATTTATCAGTACCTCAGTAAGATTGTTCCTGATTCAACATCTACGAAGATAAGTTCTCTCCGTCGTGGGTGTCGTATGAATCAGATAAATAGGGAAGACAACTATGGCGGTGGATGTTGTGGGAGTGGCCGCTAGCGTGGAAATAAAAGATGAATCGTTCTTAATTCATTACAATCACCTGATTTAAAGACGTTCTCCAAGGCATATGTATTCTCTTTCATTTGCCCTTCCAAAGTCCCCGGATTATATTAAGGCAATGAAAATGGGTTAAGACCATGAAAGCAAAAGAACCGGCCCTGGCCTACAAAGCCAAAAAGAAAACCTACACCTACCAGGATTGGCTGGAACTGCCCGAAGACAGTTCCGGTAAGGAGATAATCAACGGAGAATTGGTTATGTCGCCTTCCCCCACTACGCTTCATCAAAAAATAGTTGTTCAACTGTCCTTTTTAATACGATTGTTTCTGGAGCAAGCGCCTTTGGGAACCTTGTTTGTGGCGCCAATGGATGTTGTACTCGACAATACACATATTGTCCAACCCGATCTTTTATATATCAGCAGCGGGCGGAAAGCGCTTATAACCGAAAAGAATATCCAGGGCGCGCCGGACCTGATC
>CAYWBI010000079.1:0-16706 GCA_964456445.1 uncultured Calditrichaceae bacterium | reverse complement strand
TATTGGATATTGGATATTGGATATTGGATATTGGATATTGGATATTGGATATTGGTTATTGGTTATTGGTTATTGGATATTCACCGTCCCATGGGTGCAATTTAAGATCAGGAAACATCATCAAATTTTTGATTATTTATAAAGACTTGTCCCAGGGAAAAACGCATACCATGCAAACCAAAACACCCTTTGTCCCGGATAGCGTAGCAGCCTTTCTCCATCTTGTTGACGGTACAGGCCATCTTCCCGCATCTTCCATTTTTCCCCGGTATGGTCAGTGAGTGTATCACTGCTTACCGAATCAAATATTATCCCATTCGTTTCATATACCCGCATGCTTGACAGTTCTCCTGTGGGTATTAGCACAAATTGCCGCTGATGAAAACGATCATTTATAATATGCTGATTGTCAAAAATTTTGAGCGGATATGCCCTGGCAAAACCGTCCACATGCAGACCATAAACCCAGTCCTTTGCTTTTAGCCGGGCGTCACGCCAGGCAACAGGGAACATGGTACGTTCACTTTTTAGATAGCGTTTGTGTGGACCGAAGCGGCTGTATTGCCTGGTGAATCCCGTGTTACGTGATAGTACCCGTGTTTGAGGATGAGCGGATTTCCATTTCAGCCAGGTTGTTTTTACCAAAGGATACTGAACCAGATGGGTTGAATCCGCCGCCAGTATTCCGGTAACGGCCCGGCCTTCCAATGAGGTCCACAATGAGTTTGTCTGCCTGTCATACATCAGTTTATTGCTGCGGTACAGCAACCCGGATGTCCCGAAGCTGAGATTTCTTCCCTGCCATAATCCATCATAGGCAATGGCCACGCCGCAGAGCGTGCAATAAATAATCGTGACATTATGCCCGGCAATATGCGTGTTTATAAGTTCATGCCAATTGAATATACGTACCGGATAGGCACGATATACGCCATCTATTTCCAGGCCAAAAACCGGGTCGGTATCATAAAGATAGCCCGCGGAATCAGCGGATACAAGAAGCGGGGTTTCCAATGGGGGAATGCCATCCTTTTTTACACCACCCCAAACTATCTCGTCCCAGCGAATACGGCTGTTAAAACCCGGGTTTAAAAAAGCGCTAAAAGCCGGATCAATCTTACTGAACATTATACGTTTAAATAGCTTATAATCCGCTGCTTCATCAAAATTTTGTTGCCCGTACCATTCCATCCAGCGGGGCCAGTTTTTACCAAACATCTGACCCGTTAAGTTTTCCAGTTGATCTATTGCGGAAGACGGTAAGCGTTTAAAATAAAGGGCATCGATAAAGGCCGCGGCGTAGGCGGTATCGCCACTCAGATATAATTGTTTGGCGGATTCCTGCTGTACCTCCCTGTCGCTATCCAAAAGGCCAAGCATATTTTGCAAAGCGGTGGATTGTGCCGGGAGCATATTTAAAAGTGAAAGAAAAAGAAAAGGAGAAAGCCCTTTGTTCATTGTTTTACCTATAGAGAATAAATGTCAAATAGTAGAACAATAATTCAAAATGAATATGCCGGACGAATGACAAAATCAAAACATTTGTATCACCAATTGGGTAAAATTGTCCAGGCCGGATGGCAAAACAATTTGTTGCAAATAAAAAGATAAGGGTTTTTAGAAATTTTTTATTAAATTAAATTTTTTATAAAATGAAATTCACTTTTATATCCAACCGAAATTCAAATTATCAGGAGATTACATGCGTTATATATTAGGTCTGTTATCCATTTTGCTATTTGTTGCCTGTTCAACAAAAGACAATTCTCAATTTGTAAAGGGCAGTGATAGCTATATTCTAGCCCAGAAGCTCGCAGAAAAGGTTGATTATTTTAACCCCGATAAAAATGCCGTATTTTTATCAACAAATGCTTTTGATATCAAAGCCGCCGACGTGGTTGATCAAATCCAATTAAATTTTGGGAAACAAACGGATTATTTGATCAAACAACCGGCGAACAACATAAAAAAAATGGCCCGGGAATTTTCCGAAAATATTGCGATGAACCGCATTACCCGTTTGGAAGCCCGGAAGAAAGGCCTTGAAGTTAGTGATGCCGAAATTGACAGTTTATATCATAAACAGGAAGTTGCAAGCGGCGGCGCTGCAAAATTAGATTCCGCATTGGCTTTAAATGGCATCAACCCGGATAAAATCAGACAAAATCTAAAATACCGACAATATATCCAAAAATTTGTTAAGTCGATTGAGGATACTGTTGGGGCTGTTTCGGATGAAGAAATAAATAAGGCCATGGATGAAATAAAGACAGCAAGTGTTCGACATATTCTTTTGTTGACCCAAAAGAAATCGGAAAAAGAGAAGAAAGCCATCTACAAAAAAATGCAGATGATTTTGAAAAAAGCAAAAGCCGGCGCGGATTTTGGAAAACTGGCGGAGATTTATACCGAAGATCCCGGTTCAAAGAAAACAGGTGGTCTGTACAAGGATTTCGGCCGGGGAAAAATGGTGCCTGAATTTGAAAAAGCCGCCTTTAATGTTCCTGTGGGTCAAATCAGTGATATTATCGAAACAGCCTATGGTTACCACATCTTAAAAGTCATCGATCGCAAAAAAGATCAACGCCCAAAAGAGGCAATTGCGGCGGAACTCAAACAGAAAAAAGTCCGGAAAATTATAATGAAGGCCTATAACAATCTTAAAAAAGAATATGCTTTCGATTTGAAAATTTCTTAATTATACAGTAAAAATTTTTATCTATTCGAACATATAGATTTTATATTTTTCAAGCCTCCGGAACAGCGGAGGCTTTTTTATTTTTACCCCTGTTTGCCGGGTCGGTTCAAAAAGGACTTTTTCGCTTTGCAAGATAAATAGGTTCCAACAAACAAATCAGTGCGAACCGCGCGTATTATTTCTTGAGAACCAACGAAACATTTCCGCTAAATTTATCAAGCTGGATTGTTACTTGTGTCGGAATAGTATTAAACGATAATCGCCGGGTACTGATTCGGCTCGAGTTCAAATCAATCGCTTGTAAAACATTCAAGTCTTTATCCAGAAATTTTATTGTACCACTGCCGTTTTGGTTACTAATGGTCGTAATCAATACAAGTTGCGTGCTGCTAAAATCCAGGGTTTCGTTTTTGTCCAATGAGAAATTATCCGCCAGAAGTTCAAAAGTAAATTTATCTTTGTCAATTACAGTAATCGGCACATTACTTTCTGTGGTAATTGTAATATCGGTTGGTGTGCTGTTTTGGGAAAATGGGCAGGCCCATAAAAGAAGCGAAACCCCTACGGGAAAAATATATCTTTTAAATCTTTTAAACATTTATTCCTCCGTTTTTTATACGTATATTTGTAATATAAGCCATTTTGTTCCGATAGTGAATTGAAATATATCACTAAACCAGATAAAATAATTTTTGTGTTTTTTCCTGATCTGTTTTTAATTTTACAGGGGCTGACTTGTGAGCCGTGATAAAACCCAAGAAAAGGGTCTGATGGTTTTCTTGTGGGGGGGTGTTTGTCATTGCCCAATAACATTGGGCCACTATAAGCGCGCCAATGAATATTTCCTGATATAAATATGGTCAGGGGATTTTCGCGGTTTTGCGCAAAGGAGGTTTAGCTTAAAAGGTTCTGTTATAAAATGATCGCTCTACGTTGTTAAGTGGGGCCGTGTGCAAATTTTTTATTACCTTTTCATGAACAAACAATTTAAATTCAAAGGTTCCTCCGGCGAAAAATAGCTCTAACCGGGAAACAGAAAGATCATTCATTGGGATATGGGGGAGTTTTTAAGCCCAAAAGGTTCTTTATAAATGCAGTAAATTGTATTAAAAAGAACAAAATTGTTACCAATCATATATTTTACATGATGTTCGTGTTGTATAATGTTCAAATAAAATTTGAAAACTTAAATACATTTATTTTAAAATGAAATCACTACAGTCTTAAACATCATTTAACCTTAAAGGGGTCAGAAATGAAGAATGTTGTAATCGTGGATGGTCTGCGGACGCCTTATGCCAAAATGGGAACGGATTATAAAGATATTCCGGCCCATGAACTCGGCGCCCTTGTTTTAAAAGAATTTATTGAGCGTTTGGGAATTGATCCGGCCACGCTTGATGAAGTTATGGTCGGCAATATTGCCCAGCCGCCTGAGGCGACAAATTTAGCGCGAAACATTGCACTTCTGGCGGGAGTTCCTGAAAATATCCCCGCTTATACCGTTCAGCGCAATTGTGCCAGCGGGATGCAGGCCATTGCCGAAGCCTGGTATAAGATTCAGGTAGCGGAAGGCACCACCTATATATCCGGCGGCGTCGAAAATATGACCAAAATCCCATTATTATGGAATGACGCTGCCACCAAATGGTTCGGCGAAATGTTTAAAGCTAAAAAAATGGGGCAAAAAGTCGGTACTATGGCCGGCTTTAAAATGAAGTTTTTAACCCCGGTAGTTGGTCTTCAATTGGGATTAAGCGATGGTTTTTGCGGTATGAACATGGGGCAAACGGCTGAACTTGTTGCACGGGATTTAAATGTTACCCGCGAAGAGCAGGACCTTCTGGCCCTATCCAGCCATCAACGCCTGGAAGCCGCGCAAAAAGCCGGTTTCTTTGACGGGGAAATTATGCCGGTCCCCATCCCGCCAAAATATGACCATGTTTTAGACCATGACAATGGCGTACGCTATGGACAAACCATCGAAAAGCTCGCTAAACTCCGCCCCGTATTTGATAAATATAACGGAACGGTAACCGCTGGCAATGCCAGCCAGATTACAGATGGCGCCGCCATGGTTTTGGTAATGGATGAAGACGAGGCCAAGGCACGCGGCTATAAACCGATCGGACGTATAAAATCCTTTGCCTTTGCCGGTCTCGATCCAAAACGAATGGGGCTCGGGCCTGCATATAGCACAAAACTTGCCCTGGAAAAAGCCGGTATGACCATGAAGGACATTGACCGGATTGAGCTGAACGAAGCATTTGCCGCGCAGGTTATCGGTAACATGCGTATATTTGAATCCAAAGAGCTTAGTAAAAAATATCTCGGTATGGATAAAGCCCTTGGTGCCATAGACCCGGAAATCCTCAATGTAAATGGCGGCGCTATTGCCATGGGGCATCCCGTCGGCTCTTCCGGCACACGGTTGGTGCACACCGTTTTACGTGAACTGGAAAAGTCCAACAAATCCGTTGGCCTGGCCACTCTTTGTGTGGGCGGCGGTCAGGGCTCTGCTTTTATCGTGGAAAAAATCTAAAAAATATCCCGCTAAAAAATGGGACAATCGAAAAATAAAGGTATGAATCATGGGAAAAACATTTAAACTTAAAAAAAGGGATGACGGGACCGGTCTCCTTTATTTTGACCTGCCGGGTGAAAAAGTCAATAAATTTTCCACGGCTGTCATGCAGGAACTAAAAGAAGTTACAAGCGAATTAAAATCCGAAAAATTAAAATGCCTGTTACTAATGTCCGCAAAAAAAGGTGTATTTATTGCCGGGGCTGATGTAAGCGAAATCCGTGACATGACGGATGCCAAGCAGGCCTACAATGCCGGAAGACAGGGGCAGGAAGTTTTTAAGTCCTTCGGCGATCTGCCCTATCCAACCATAGCTGTAATCGATGGCGCCTGCATGGGCGGCGGGCTGGAAATAAGCCTGGCCTGTACATACCGTGTGGCATCGGACAGCCCTAAAACTAAAATTGCATTTCCCGAAGTAAACCTCGGTATCCTTCCGGCCTGGGGCGGTTGTACCCGTTTACCACGGCTTATTGGGATCCAGCGCGCCCTGGACATTATCCTGACCGGACGCAGCCTTAGTGCCAAACGTGCCCTGCGCAGCGGCGTTATAGATAAAATTATAGCAGCGGAATGGGCCGAAGAAAAGGCCCTGCAGTTTGCCGCGGAAATTATCGCCGGAAAAGGGGGAGGGTATAAATCCAAACGGGAACAGGGTTTTGCGGTAGCCACAATGGAAAAAACGTCCGTGGGAAGGAATATTATTTTTTCCCAGGCAGAAAAAATGGTGCTCAAAAAATCTGGCGGGAAATACCCTGCGCCGCTCAAGGCACTTAAAGTAATAAAAGACGGATTTGGAAAATCTTTGGAAGAGGGTTTTGAACTCGAAGCACAGGCCCTTAGTGAACTGATTCCCTCGCCAATTTCCAAAAACCTGGTCCAAATATATTTTTGGACGGAAGAAGTAAAAAAGGAAAATGGTATTGGGACATCCAAGGCCAAAGCGCATGATGTGAACAAGGCCGGGGTGCTTGGCGCCGGAGTAATGGGCGGGGGAATTGCCCAGCTTTTTGCTTCCATCGGTGTAGATACACGGGTAAAAGACATCAACTATGATGCGGTGGCAAAAGCCTATCAACAAGCCGCAAATGTCTTAAAAGAAAAAGTAAAAAAGCGCCGGCTTAGCAAGGAAAAATATCGGGAAATTATGCTACGAATCAGCGGAACAACGGACTATACCGGTTTTGCCAATACCGATCTTGTTGTGGAAGCTATTGTGGAAAATCTCGATATCAAACGCAGCGTCTTGAGCGAGCTGGAAGAAAATGTTTCTAAAAATACGATCATCGCATCCAACACATCATCTCTATTAATAGATGATATGGCCACTGCCCTGAAGAATAAAAAACGTTTTGTCGGGATGCACTTTTTTAACCCGGTTCACCGCATGCCATTGGTGGAGGTTGTAAGAGGCAAGGACACATCCAATGCCGCGGTTGCGACGGTTTATAATTTATGCAAACGTGCCGGCAAGACACCTATTGTTGTCAACGACGGCCCGGGCTTTTTGGTAAACCGTTTGTTATTGCCCTATATGGTAGAAGCGGTTTCGTTGTTGGAAGAAGGCCATTCGCTGTTGAACCTGGACCGGATCATGCGCCAATTTGGGATGCCCATGGGTCCGATGGAATTATTTGACGAAGTAGGTATCGATGTGGCGCATAAGGTTGCAAAAATATTACAGGCCAGCATGGGCGACCGTATGGCCGAATCGGATTTATTGGATAAGCTGGTTGCCGCCAAACGGCTTGGTAAAAAGACATCCATTGGTTTTTATAAATATGATGATAACAAGAAAGTATTTGATCCGGAAGTCGAAAAACTGATCGCTCTTAAAAATAAAACCATTTTGAGCGATGATGATATTCAAAAACGTATGGTGTTCCCTATGATAAACGAAGCGGCCCGCTGTTTAACAGACGAAATTGTTTCCACTCCGCGCGATGTGGATCTGGGGATGATATTCGGTACGGGTTTTGCCCCTTTTCGCGGCGGTCTGTTAAAATATGCGGATAGCATTGGTCTTGCTGCCGTGCTAAAAGGATTAACAGATTTCGAGAAGCGGTTTGGAGCACGATTTAAACCATCCGGGGCATTGAACGAGTTCGAAAAATCCGGCGGTTTTTATAAATAAATTTGAATAAGGAGAATAAAATGTCGTCTGTAAAACCAAGTTTTTCCAAAGCATTGTTTAGCGGTGTCTTTCTTGAAGACCTTGTATTTCCCTACCCCAAAATGGAAAGGGAAGAAGCTGAAAATGTAGCTATGATGATGGACACCTTTAATAAGTTTGCCGCCGATAAAGTTGACCCGGCAAAAATTGATGAAGAAGCGCACATCCCCGATACAATTGTGGAAGCGTTGAAAGAGTTGGGTTTTTTTGGACTGATCACCCCAGAGGAATATGATGGTTTTGGTTTATCGGCTACGGGTTATACAAAAATGTTGGAAAATGTTTGTAATAATGACAGTTCGATATCTCTCCTTCTCGGTGCTCATCAATCCATTGGTATAAAGGCCTTGTTGCTATTTGGGAACGATGCGCAGAAAAAGAAATACCTGCCAAAGCTGGCCACGGGTGAAATGATAGGTGCCTTTGGCCTTACCGAACCGGGGGCCGGTTCTGATGCTGCGGGGATACAGACCAAGGCCGTGTTGGATGAAAAAAACGGTTTCTATGTGATCAATGGCAGTAAGCTATGGATTACCAATGGTAGCATAGCCGATTTTTTTACCGTTTTTGCCAAGGAGGAAATCACAAATGAAAAAGGGGAAAAGAAAGATAAAATAAGCGCCTTTATCATTACCCGCGATATGGGCGGGGTAACAAGTGGTAAGCCGGAAAACAAGATGGGCATAAAAGGCTCCGCCACCGCCGCTGTCTTTTTTGATGATGTCAAGGTTCCCGTGGAAAATTTAGTCGGTGAACGCGGAAAAGGGTTTAAAGTTGCCATGGAAGTTCTAAATTCGGGACGGATGGGGTTGGCCGGTGGCGCCATTGGTGGGTTAAAAAATATCTACAAGGTAGCGCTTGAGCACATTTCACAACGTAAACAATTTCGGAAAAACCTTGCCGAATTTGAGGCCATAAAAGAAAAAGTCGCACAGATTGCCGTAGATATATACAGCGCCGAAAGTATGGTCTATCTTGCCACGGGGCTCGTGGACCGTGGGGATGTGGATTATTCGCTTGAATCGGCCATGTGCAAGGTGTATGCCACAGACGTTACCTGGCATGGCGTCAATGAATGTCTGCAAATGGCCGGTGGCCTGGGATACATGAAAGAGTATCCGTATGAACGCCTGGTGCGTGACAGCCGTATAAATATCATCTTTGAAGGCACAAATGAAATTTTACGGCTCTTTATCGCCCTGGCCGGTGTGCAGGAGCGCGGACAATATCTAAAAAAAATCGGTAAGGCCCTGCGCGACCCCATCAAAGGTTTTGGCCTGCTTACAGATTTTGCCAGTGACTGGGTAAAAGACCGCATTGTTACCGAACGTATCCGTGACGTCCATCCATCCATAAGCAAATCCAAATCCGAATTTGAAGACTGGGCCAAGAACCTGCGTTTTACCGCAGAACGTGTATTAATGGTTCACGGTAAAAACGTCATTTATCGTGAAATGATCACTACCAGGCTCGCAAATGCGGCCATCGATCTTTTTGGTATGATTGCTACCATCTCCAGGGTGCAGTCCCGCATCGATGAGATCGGAGATGATAAATGCAAAATGGAAATAAAAATATGCAATGTTTATTGTGAACAAGCCTGGCGCCGAGTACGCCGGAATTTATTGATGGTGGATAAAAATGTCGATAATCAGATGAAAGAAATTTCTGATTTTATTGTAGAAGAAAAACAATACCCATTTGCCACGGAATAGTTTCCTGGACAATCAAAAATGTTAAGAGAAGCGAATATTACTACAGGAGGTTAAATTGAATATAGCTGTTTGTATCAAACAAGTTCCGGACACAGAAACAAAAGTTAAGGTTAGCGATGATCATAAAAGTATCATTGAAGACGACATAAATTTTATCTTAAATCCCTATGACGAGTTTGCCGTGGAAGAAGCGCTTAAACAAAAAGAAGCGCAGGGTGGAGATGTAACAATCATCGCACTCGGACCCGACCGGACGGCCTCCGCTATCCGCAGCGCACTTGCCATGGGCGCTAACAAAGCCATACATATCAAAACGGATGCTGTACCCAGTGACCCGGGCGTAACCGCGGATGCACTTGCCAAAGTGTTGCAGGCGGGAAACTATGATATGATTTTTACTGGTAAGCAGGCCATCGATGACGACCATTCCCAAATGGCCTCCCTGCTGGCCGAAAAATTAAATATGCCGGCTGTGAACGTGGTTGTTAAAATGGAACTCAATGACGGCCATGTGAAAGCCGAACGGGAAGTCGATGGCGCACACGAAATAATCGAATGCGATCTGCCCTGTGTTATCGGCGCCCAGCGTGGCCTGAACGAACCCCGTTATGCTTCGCTGAAGGGAATTATGGCCGCTAAACGCATTCAAATTGAAGAGGTGACCGCCGAGTTGAAGGATGCACAATTGCTGATTGACGCCTATAATTACCCGCAACAAAAATCCGCTGGAAAAATTGTGGGCGATAGCGCGGATGCCGTACCTGAATTACTAAGATTGCTGCATGAAGAAGCCAAAGTCATTTAATCTTCTTCTTACTATGATATAAATAATAAAGATGACCGAAAGGAAAAATAAATGAAAATATTGGTTTTTGCGGAACAACGCGAAGGAAGCCTGCGAAAAATCGCTTTTGAAAATATTTCCCTGGCAAAGCAACTGGGTGTGGAATTTGAATGTGCTGTAATTGGTGGCTCGGTGGAGAATATCGCCGCGGAATTAGGGAAATATGGTGCGGAAAAAGTGGTTTTTTATAAAAATGATGCTTTACAAATGTACAGCCCGGATGGCTATGCGGGTATTTTGGCCAAGGCAATGGACGATCAGGGGGCGGATGTGCTTTTGATGGGGGCCACTTCCATGGGGAAGGACCTGGGGCCGCGTGTCGCAGCTAAAGTAAACGGCGCCATGGCAACCGATTGTGTTCATGTGGAAAAAGAAGGTGACGGTTTAAAAATTATCCGGCCCATGTATGCTGGTAAGGTACAGGCAACCATACGGTTGACGTCCGCTAGAAAAATAGTGACGGTCCGCCCAAACGTATATTCCGCCACAGAAAGCCCCGCCACGGCCAGCGTTACAGAACTGGTAAGCACTGTAGATTATAAAACCGTTGTCAGCGAAATCATATCTGGCGCCAAAGGTAAATTAGATGTAACCGAGGCCGATATTGTTGTCTCCGGCGGACGGGGAATGAAGGGGCCGGAAAACTGGCCACTTATTGAAGAACTTGCCGGACTGCTGGGAGCGGCCAATGGCGCATCTCGTGCCGCAGTTGACGCCGGTTGGCGTCCGCATGATGAACAGGTTGGTCAGACGGGTAAAACGGTTTCGCCAAGTTTATATATCGCCATTGGCATTTCCGGAGCCATCCAACACCTGGCCGGCATGTCGTCTTCCAAATACATCGTGGCAATAAATAAAGACCCCGACGCACCCATTTTTAAAGTGGCCGATTATGGTATTGTGGCCGATTTATTTGATGTGGTCCCGCGCATGGTGGAAGAACTAAAAAAATAACAAGCTGTTTGTTTTATACACGGCCCTCTGCCCGGATTGGCAGAGGGTTTCGTGTTTTTAAAATCTATGAGTTCACTCTAAAAAGCCCTAAAGGGCTTAATGAAGAGAGGGACAACTTCTTTTCCCCGCCATAAATGGCAGGGTTAGTCAGATGTTTTTAATAAAGTTACATACTTTGACTAACCCCATCCTTTAGGATGGGGAAAACACGACCCACCCCTAATTTGGGGCTTTAGCCCCCTTTTTAGACCAGACTCATCTATGGTTTGTCATTAACAATTATAGCCGGTATTGCTTGTGCCGCAACCAATGCATTAAAATTGTTCAGCTCAGAACTTAAAAGCTTTTTTGCAGCTTGTAATTGTGGTTCGATTTTTTTTAATAATTCAGCCCTTACGGCATAGGCCTGATTGGTTGGCTTGAAGTCCCCTCCGGACATCATCGAGGTAAGCGTAGCCAGTTTGGTTGCCAGGCGTGTCGGAAAATTCAGCGGGTCCTGAGGGCTGCGGTTCTTGGTTTGGTATAAGGTTTCCTCTACACTGGTCAGTTGTGAAACCAATTTTTTACCACGCGTCCTTAAGGTGTCCGCTCCGTTGACGCCGGGCGTCAATCGCCCGAGAAAACCGTTTATCTGCCCGCGCACCGCCCGTATCTTTATAATGCTTTCAACAAGCTCATTCATCTTTTTATTGTTTTCTGTTAAAAAATCAAACTGTTCCTGTAAATCAGAGACAGTAGATTTTGAACGAGGATCCATTAAAATTTGAAAAGTCTGTTCGGTCGAATCCTGCCCGCTGATCAGACGCACCCGGTAACTTCCCGGGACAACTTTGGGACCGCGGGTGCTGCCAAACCACATGATCATCCCATCAAAACGCTTGCCATCGGGATAACGCATATTCCATACAAATCGGTTATGACCGATCTTGGCAGGCAACCGGTTTTTTTTATCCCCTGGGGAAAATTCTTTTATCAGGACGCCATTGTTGTCCAGAATTTTCAGCGTGGTCGCAGCGCTGTCTATCTTTGCCAACAACAGATAATCTATAACAACACCATTGGGCGGATTGCCGCCGCGTGTCAACGATGCCCGGCTTCCACGACCGCTCAGACGGTAGCTTTTTTCCGGCGGTAACAGTGAGAATAGGCGTTTAGAATTTTTATCTAAAAAACGCAACGGCGCATAATTGTCCAGCGACCAAAAAGACCGCCCTTGTGTTGCTACAAGCAAATCATTTGCTTTAAGGGCAATATCCGTAACCGGGACAATGGGAAGATTAAGTTGTAGGCGTCGCCAATGTGCACCATCATCGAAGGAAAAATAAATGCCCTGTTCCGTACCGGCAAAGAGCAAGCCGTTTTTTTTGTCGTCAGCGCGTATCACCCGTGTAAAATGATCATCGGAAATACCGCTAACTATTTTTTTCCAGCTCTTGCCATAATTGGTTGTATGATACAGATACGGATGAAAATCATCCGACTTATAACGGGTTGCGGCGACATATAATCCGCCTTTGTGAAAGGGGTCTATTTCGATACTGTTGATCTGGCTCCATTCCGGCAACAGTTTTTTGGATGGCGTTACATTTTTCCAGCTTTTACCGCCGTCACGTGTAAGGTAAATCAATCCGTCATCGGAACCGGTCCAAATCAGCCCCTTTTGCCCTGGGCTCTCGGCCACGGTGAAAATCGTTCCATAATATTCTACACTGGTATTGTCCCTGGTAATGGGGCCGCCGGAAGCGCCGAGTTTCGTGGAATCATTCCGTGTAAGATCGGGACTGATCGCTTGCCAGGATTGTCCCTGGTTTGTGGTTTTAAACAAAACGTTACCTGCCGCATAAAGTGTGTGGGGATCGTTTGGCGAAAACAGTATGGGGAAATTCCATTGAAAACGATATTTTAAATCACCCGCAGCATGGCCCATGGCGTTATCCGGCCACACATCTACAATCCGTTGCGCGCCACTGGTATGGTTATAGCGGCTAAGCAGTCCATCATACGACCCTCCATAAACGATTTCCGGGTTTTTGGGGTCCGGTGCAAGCCAGCCGCTTTCACCACCGGCGCTGGCCTGCCAATCATCTTCACTTAGTCCCCATCCGTCACTACGGTGCAGCAAACGAATACTTGAATTGTCCTGTTGGCCTCCATAGACCCGGTAAGGAAAATGATTATCAGTAGCCACCCGGTAAAACTGGGCCGTCGGCTGATTATGATAGCCCGACCAGCTTGCCCCACGGTTGTAGCTTATCTGGGCGCCCCCGTCATCGCCAACAATCATCCGTGCGGGGTCTTGCGGGTCAATCCACAAATCATGATGATCGCCATGTGGGGTACGGATCTGCTCATACGTTTTACCCCCGTCCTTGCTGCGCCATAAACGGACGTTCAGCACATACAGCATATCGGCGTTTTGCGGATCGGCCATAATACGCGAAAAATACCAGGCCCGTTGGCGCAGCTTTCGTTCATCATTAACCCGGTGCCAGCTTTGGCCACTATTTTCAGAACGGAACACGCCGCCGTCCCTGGCCTCGATAATCGCATATACCCGCTCACTGTTCGCAGCCGAAATACTTAAACCGCTTATACCGATGATCCCTTTGGGCAAGCCTTTGTTGTGGGTGATATTCTTCCAGGTGTCTCCGCCATCGATGGACTTCCAAATTGACGAGCCAGGCCCACCCGATGAAAAGCTATAGGGTGTGCGGCGTACCTGCCAGATAGCGGCAAAAAGAATCCGCGGATTATTGGGGTCCATCACCAAATCCACCGCGCCGCTGTTTTGGTCCACATATAATATTTTTTTCCATGATTTGCCGCCGTCTTTGCTGCGGAAGATGCCTCGCTGTTTGTTTGGGCCGAACAGATGACCGAGCGCCGCAACATAAACAATATCGGGATTGCGTGGATGAACACGGATGCGGGCGATATGGCGGCTGTCTTTTAGGCCGGATTGACGCCAGGTCTTACCACCGTCCATGGATTTCCACATGCCATTGCCATGGGAGACATTACCACGCAGGGTTTCCTCGCCACCGCCCACATAAATCACATTGGGGTCCCAGGCGCTTACGGCTATGGCGCCGATAGACCCGCCAAAAAAACCATCGGAAATATTTTTCCAGCTCTGACCGCCATTGGATGTTTTCCATACCCCGCCCCCGGTTGCACCAAAATAAAAAGTCATTGGGTCTTGTGGAGCGCCGCATACCGCTGCGGACCGTCCGCCCCGAAAAGGGCCCATAAGCCGGTACTTTAAACTGCTAAACAGGCTGTCCGTCGGAAGTTTTGATTGCCCGGCATAGACGGATGAGGCAAAGATGAAAAAAATCATAAAAAGTATATAAATGCTTTTGCGGTACATATGGCGCCCCCAGATAAATGTGTGGAAAACAAATATTACAAAAATTAGTTCAAAAACCGAAATTGCAGTAAGGCGAAGGGCCACCAAGGGGAGAGAAATAAAAATCACCTGACTTAATTACTAATTTTCTTGAAAGTATCAAAATTTTTTAAAAAGTAAGAAAACGATAAATTAAGGTCCGTTCTAAAAAGTTTCATTTTTTTGCGTGGGCAGGTTTGACTTTGGAGTGAATCGACTGTGTCGATTCAAAATGACCGAAACGGTAGAATAAAACGGGTTGGAAAAAAACGATCTAACACCAATTTTCGCATACGTATAAATTTTCGGTTCAAGGATAAAGCATCGGCACAGTCGATGTGCTCCAAATTTTCTGCTTTCAAAGTTTGCCCTCACTTTTCTCTATTCGTCTAATACAAACGTTCTTCTTCGCGCCTTATGCGACTTGGCGGTTAATATATTTTACCACTGGTTGGCAGGATTTCTCGCCCCGGCCTTAATCCCCTCTTTTCCCATATAAAATCAGAGCGGAATTAGAGGAAAAACCCCAGCCCGCGCAAAATACTTAATTTTTATATTGACCGGTTCATTCTTAAATTGCCGGCTTTATCGAACTAAAGGAATTATGATGGCATATAAAAATTATGGTGAAGATGTCGAACGACTTGAAATCGACGGACGTGAATTTATACTGGTGGGAACGGCCCATATCTCCCAACAATCCGCCGATCTGGTACGGCAGGTTATCGAAGAAGAATCCGCGGACACCGTTTGCATCGAACTGGATGAAAAACGCTATAAGGCCTTGACCGAAAAAAACAAATGGGAAAATCTCGATCTAAAAACAATCATCCGTCAAAAACAATTGAGTACGCTATTGATCAATTTGTTATTGGCGAGTTATCAAAAAAGATTAGGGAAAAAACTGGGCGTAAATCCGGGGCTCGAACTATTGGAGGCTGCCAATACAGCCAATGAACTAAACATTCCCATCTCGCTCTGTGACCGTGATGTGCGCATAAGCCTGCGCCGGGCCTGGAATTCGCTTTCATTTTTTAAAAAGATGCAATTGATGACCTCCGGGCTGGCCGGTGTATTTGAAGAGCAGGACATATCCGAAGAGAAGCTTGCCGAACTGCGCCAGAAAGATGTTTTAAATGAAATGATGCAGGAGTTGGGCAAGGCCATGCCGGATCTGAAACGGGTTTTAATCGATGAACGGGACAGCTACATCACGGAAAAAATGCGGCAGGCGCCGGGGGAAAAAATTATAAGTATTGTTGGGGCCGGTCACCTGCAGGGCATCCTGACAAAATTAAAAGAAAACAGCGATACCGATTTAAAAAATATTGAAGTAATCCCGCCAACATCGCCTGTTTGGAAGGTTGTTGGCTGGGGAATACCGGTTTTGATCCTGTCCGCAATAGGCTATATCGGTTATAGCAAGGGATTAACCCAGGCCGGTCACAATGCTTTGTATTGGTTCCTGGCAAACGGCATACCCAGCGCCCTGGGCACATTGGCCGCCTTCGGTCATCCCCTTGCCATCCTCTCTGCCTTTCTTGGCGCGCCGTTTACAAGCCTCTCGCCACTAATTGGCGCGGGATATGTTGCAGCCTTTGTGCAGGCTTATTTTAAACCGCCGATCGTGGCAGAAATCCAATCGGTCAGTGATGACGCATCTCACCCCGGACGCTGGTGGAGCAATAAGTTTTTACGCGTGTTCCTGGTATTTATTCTGGCCTCGCTCGGCAGTGCTATCGGGACATGGGTCGGTGGGGCGAAAATTATTTCCAATCTGTTTTAATGGCGCAGTGTCCGCGTACCGGATATGTGACAATATTACGGAATCTATGTCAATAGGTGCTTACCTGCTTTTTGAAAGATTTTTCATTGTTTTCTATGTTATCCCATAAGCTGTTGTTATTCAACCGTTTAATGTATTTTGTCCTGCCTTGGCATGATTGTTGATAACTTTCTTCGTCTCGTCTTATTAGTTTAAAACAAAAGGAGATATTATGAACATTAGACCTATGCAGGATCGTTTGCTTATAAAACCTGCCAAAAGCGAAGAAGTAAGTCCGGGAGGCATCATAGTTCCGGATACGGCAAAAAAGAAACCGTTAAAAGGAAAAGTCATTGCCGCCGGACCCGGCATGATAACAGAAAATGGTTCACGCTTACCCATGGATATTAAAGTTGGCGATGTTGTAATGTTTGATGAATACAGCGGAACCCAGCTTATCGACCAGCAAGAAAACTATTTAATTATTAAACAAAATGATGTACTGGCAATTTTTGAAAACTAAACAGGAAAGGAACACCAATGGCCAAAGATATTCTCTTTGAAACCGACGCCCACGCCAAACTA
>CAYWBI010000078.1:0-16804 GCA_964456445.1 uncultured Calditrichaceae bacterium | reverse complement strand
CTAAAGCCCCAATGAATCAACCGGTCCATGAGTCCCCGGGATAAATCCCGGGGTTGTTCAAAGAATAAAAACAATTTGATTGAAATTCAAGCGGTTCACTTGACCGTAACTTTTGCTTATTGAAACGAAATGTCCCGGAGGCCATTCTAGTGGATTTCGCTCATTTTCAATCGGGAAGCATTCATGTTCATTAAAAGGCGTATTCTATTTCCACACAAAAACCAGTAGAGCCATATTTTCTAATAAAGGATGAGAGATAAAATCAATAAAAAAATAATTACTGCATACAACAAAGGCTATACGTAATGCGGGAAAAGTGCTAAATATGAACATTGTAACGTTAAATAAAGTTAGTGACAAATTAAAAAATTATCGTTTCAAAAACCCGCACTACGCATAGCCCGCCCGTTACAGGCGCCGTTCCTGAGATAGTGTTATAACGGTGTTGTAACCAATTCGGGAAAAATCAGGATCAAATATTGAAACAAATAATTTTTAGCAAATAATCAGAAATTGAAAAAAATAGTATCTCTTTGTAAATATGAATTTGACTAAAAAACATATAGAATATATCAATTGGGTAAATGAGCTCAAAACCTTAATTCAGAGAACACAAATTAAAGCGTCTATCTTTGTCAATAGAGAGCTTTTGGGGTTGTATTGGACAATAGGCAAATCAATTTCTGAGAAAGTAAATAATGCAAATTGGGGAAGTTCCGTTGTTGAAGAATTATCACAAGATTTAAAAACAGCGTTTCCAAATCAAAAAGGGTTTTCAAGAAGCAATTTGTTTTCAATGAAAAAATGGTTTGAGTTTTATTCGAAAGCAGAAATTGACCTTGAAAAAATCCAACAACTTGTTGGACAAATTCCCTGGGGACAGAATGTCGTTATAATTTCAAAATCTAAAAGCATAGAAGAAGCTCTTTTTTATTCAAATAAAACAATTGAAAATAATTGGTCTCGTTCGGTATTGATACACCAAATAGAATCAGATTTTTACGAAAGATACGGGAAAGCAATTACAAATTTCACAAACACATTACCAACACCACATTCTGAATTAGCAACAGAAACCCTTAAAGACCCTTATAAGTTTGACTTTCTTACATTGCAAGAGAAAGCACTTGAAAAAGACATAGAGAAACAACTCGTGAAACACATAACCTCTTTTTTGCTTGAATTGGGAACTGGTTTTTCGTTTGTAGGACAACAAGTTCCAGTGAAAATTGACAATCAAGATTTCTATATTGACTTGCTTTTCTATCATATCAAATTAAAGTGCTATGTAGTGGTTGAATTAAAAGCAATAGAATTTAAAGCCGAATTTGCCGGGAAAATGAATTTATATTTATCAGCAATTGACGATAATTTAAAAACAGATGCAGAAAATCCAACGATAGGATTGTTATTATGCCAGTCTAAATCGGAAATAATCGCAGAATATGCATTAAGGGAAATGACACAGCAAATTGGAATTGCAGAATATGAAATTAGCAAAGCTATTCCAAAAGAAATAAAATCAGAATTACCAACGATTGAAGAGATAGAACTGGCCACAACAAAGGCTATAAACAATCTGGTCAAAAGTGTTAAAATTAAAAGCAATGAATAAAAACAAACGACATAGCGGTTTTAAAGTGAGTAGTGTTGAAAATCCGCACTGCTCATAGCCCCGTTCGTTAAATCTTTAGCGCTCATATCTGCCGGGGATTTTATTCTGATACAACTATGAGGTAGCGGATCATTGCAAGCGGACCTGGTATTGACCATTGGATCGACCGGGAAGGAAAAGGTACGAATAGGGCCAATGGATTTCTTAGGGAAAATACAAATCGGGTTCTTTCTAAAATTTCTATCGGGGAGCCACCGTGGTCGATAAAATTTTGTTATTAATCAGTAATTGTTAATTTCTGCTGTTTCTTAAATCCCGGTTGTATTATGCAAAAATTATTTATTGAATTTTAAATTCAACAGGTTTTCGCAAAAACCGTGGGGCCACTTTATTACTAAACAGAAAAGGAAAATTGGGCATGAAGCATTTTATGATTTTTGTTTTGGGAATTAGCCTGCTTTTTATAAATTTTAGCTTTGCCGGTGATCAGGATGGGACAAATGATCAAACCCTGATGGCGCATCACGTGGGGGTTGCAGCGGGGTTTGTTACCGGGTATGGCTTATCTTACCGGCATTGGAAGAGCAATGGCCATGGTTACCAAATTACAATAGCGCCTTATGTGGACCAATCATCAGCTTATCTTAGTTTAGGGATTACAGGATTAAAAATCATCCACATTGCATCTTTTGCCAATTTGTTTGTTTATTATGGACTGCATTTTAATTATTCGAGGGATAAGTATGATTATGACAATACCGTCTCTGAACAAAGAACCATCATAGTGGGTGGCGGACCGGGCTTTGAAATGCATTATGGGCCCATCTCACTTAACCTGATGTTTGGTCTGGCCGGCCGCTACAGCGGTAAAAATGATTATGGCATTCAAATAACCATTGAGACAGGATTGTATTATTCATTTGATATGATCAAATTGGTCAAAGATTAAGTTCAACTGTCATCGAAGGAATCTACGCAAAAAACAAAACCAGAGATAACGGAGTATAAAACATGCAACGCATCGCCTTTAATATTGACCCTATCGCATATGTGCGAAACACTTTATTATCAACAGAGCCGGACCCATTGACGGCTGTTGTTCTTGCTGAAATTGGCGGCGCTGAATCCATTGTCTGTTATTTGCGCGATGATCAGCGTACGGTTTTGGGCAGGGACGTCCAATTATTAAAAAGCATTGTAAAAACCCATTTGAACGTCCGGAGCAATTTGACCGAGGCCAATATACGTAAATTAATCGCCTTAAAGGTCGATATGATTACTTTTGTGGCTCCCGGAAATGTTGAGACCATCACCCCTCAATCTCTCCCTGTGGATACATATTCAGCGCAACTGGCCGATTATGTGAACGAACTGCGCTCCAATAACATCCTGTCGTCCGTTTTAATCGAGCCCCGGATCAGCGAGATCAAACTTGCCGGAAAGCTGGAACTGGATTATGTGGAACTCAATACCAAGGACCTTTCCGCTGCAACCGATATGGAGAGTGAAATGGATTTCCTGGACAATTTATCCGGTTTGGCATTGGCCGGCAGTAAATTAGGCATGGGCATCAATATCTCCGGTGGCATTGGATACGATAACTTGCGGGAAATAGCTTCCCTGGATTTTGTTGAAGATATTATCATCGGCGAACCAATATTAAACAAAGCCATATATATAGGCATCGAAGCGGCCATTCGTGACCTGAACACCTTGATCTGATTTCCGGGATATTTTAAAACACCGGACAAAAAATTATTAAAGGACACATATCTACGCCAAGGACTTATTGGTTAGACGATAAATTATATGCGCAAAACCCTGATTATTTTAGCATTTTTCATACATATTGCATTGGCACAATACCATCAACTGCATTGGGGCCCGCAAGCCAATTTACCTGACAGGATAAATTTAGGTCTTTTAACCAAATGGAACAGCAATATCGATTCATCACATTTGGTGGACTTACCCTTTGTACTCGAAAACTATAACAACCTTCTGCTTAGCAACAGTTTTAATATTGACGCCAGCGATTCGAGCAGTGTGTGGAAACTTGTATCCAACGGGTTCACCGGTCATGGCCGTGTAAAAATTAATGGAAGTTACGTGGCTGATATTGCGGAATCCTTTACGAAATCGAGACGGAAAATCCCTACAGGGCTTATTCATCCAGGGAAGAACAAAATCGGGATTGTCCTTAACAAACCTGACAATTTTTCCACGGGATTTCTAACGTTCACCCACATTTTTAGCGAACCGGTTTTACTTGGCATCACACGGCCATTTTATCTGGAAAAAGTTCAGCAAAAGCTGATTTCAGATTTTTCATATAAAATAAACTTTAAACAAGGCAGGTTCAGGGTTGTATATTCGTATCAACTGAACAAAGAGCTTATCAAAAACCTTCCTCATAAAAATGGCCTGACTCTGGAAGATTTTATCGGGGGGAAAAAAATTACACATAGTATCTCTTCTGGCAAGTACACCATAAACGGCAAATTACTAATCGATGAAGCACGATTGTGGTCGCCTGGAAACCCTGTCCTGTTAACGGTAAACATACGCCTGAAACGCTTTGACCGTGTGTTGGCCGGTACGCGTTTTAAAACGGGGTTTAAAGACGTGCGTATGGAGAACCGCCAGTTGATATTTAATGCCCAGCCGGTCCAGGTAAAAGGACTCGTTTATCATCAAAATCTGCTTTCCTTAGATGGCAGGCAAATATTACCGTCTTACTTAAAAGATTTGTTATTTATAAAAAATCAGGGGTTTAATGCGATACGTTTTGCCGGTCACATTCCCGATGACCGCGTGCTGGCTTTATGCGACTCCATTGGCATAATGTCTTTTGTTGAACTACCCATAATAAATTACCCAACAGAGATGTTTGAGCAAGATAATTTACTTGAACTAACATCAGAAGTTAGCAACAACATTTTTTCTTCAGCCGTGCTCCACCCTTCTCTAACGGCCATTGGCATCGGCAGCGGCATACTGACCCATATCGCGCCTGTTCAAAAATTTTACTATATTCTAAGGCTTAATACTCATAAATCAGCCCCCTTGCTCAGCTACCTGATGCCTGTCGTGGTTTCAACAAAGAATACCACCGCAAATCTTGCCGATTTTTACATGCTTGATATACGGGCTAATTTAAATTTTTATCTACCGTTGCTTAAGAAAAATAACCATCCATTCACAATGATCGCCGGTCTTGGAACAAGCAATGTCACAAACCGCGATAACAGTCTTAACATTCAGGCACGTCTAAGTACACTCAGAAACGATTTGTTTCGTTTAAATACAGACGCCCATATTCAAAATGGCTTTATTGATGCTTATGCCGATTGGATATGCCGTACCCCACAGCAAGTCTCGCAAAAAAAGGACGGCCATTATTTTATAAATGATGGACTTGTTTCATTTGATCGCGAATTAAAACAAGGCGCCACAGATGAAACAATCAATCCAAGGAAGAACCGTTTATCCGTAGGGACATCTGTTGCCACAGGACAAAAAACCAATATTTTCTCGATAATTTTATTCTTTGGCCTAATCGTGTTTTTTTTATTTTATCGTCGATATCCACGGTTCAGCGAAAATTTTAGGCGGGCTATGCAACACCCGTATGGTTTTTTTGTTGATATGCGTGAACGGCGGATAATTCCCGTTTTTAACACTCTGGTTAGCGGCGCTACAAGCGCGTTGGTTTTAGCAACATTTTGCGCAGCTTTTATTTTTTATCTAAACGGCACTTATTACTTTCAGGAATTTTTAAGCACTATTTCGTCCAACCCTTCTTTTAATGCGTGGGTATTGAAATTTGGCCGTTCTCCTTTACTGTTAACCGCCGGATTATTTATTATTATTTATATACATCCGGTTTTTATTGGACTTTTTCTGAAGATTCTCAGTTTATTCACACATTTAAAATTGCGTCTGCGTCAGGCTGTGGCCATCGGTATGTGGGCAGGCATTCCCTGGATATTTTTATTTCCCATAATTATTGCCAGCTATCAGTTAATGCTTTATGGCGGTTTTTTTAAGTATTTATTAATACTGTTCATATTGTTTAATTTTTGGTCTTTTTATCGATTAGTCAATGGAATCCGTATTCTCACCCTCAGCCGGTTTCGGACAGTTTTTATGTTATTACTCTTGTCTTATGTTATACCAATATTTATCTTTGTTCTTTTTTTCGAACCACATACATATTGGTTTAAGTACCTCAAATACCTAATTCAGACAGCACCACTTTTTAACGGTTAATTAATTACATGTATTTATCAAAGCTGCAAATTATTGGTTTTAAGTCGTTTGCCAACAAGATTACCCTTGATTTTAATACCGGTACCACCTGCGTTATCGGGCCAAACGGTTCGGGGAAATCAAACATTGTGGACGCCATGCGCTGGGTGCTTGGCGAGCAAAAGGTCAGTCTGTTACGCAGCGACAAGATGGAAAGTGTTATTTTTAATGGTACAAAGACCCGTAAGCCCATGGGTATGGCCGAGGTCTCGCTTACCATCGAAAACAATAAAAATATTCTCAATAGCGATTATAGCGAAATTGTCGTCTCCCGTCGCCTCTACCGTTCGGGCGAAAGCCAATATCTTATAAACAAAGTACCGGTGCGTTTAAGAGACGTGATCGATTTATTTATGGACACGGGGATGGGGGCAAATTCCTATTCCGTAATTGAACTAAAGATGGTCGAAAGCATTCTTTCTGACAACAAACAGGAACGACGGTTATTATTTGAAGAGGCCGCCGGGGTAGTTAAATACAAAACCCGTCGTAAATCGGCGCTGCGTAAACTGGAGACAACCCAACTAAACCTCTCCCGGGTTTCGGACATTATAACTGAAGTTGACAAAACGGTTTCATCGCTTAACCGCCAGGTGGGCAAGGCACGCCGCTATTTAGACTATACCGAACAGTTGAAGAAAAACGAATTAGACCTTGCCGTTTATAGATACCACCACCTGCTGGACGCAATCTCCCCACTGGAACAAGAATTGACAATGTTAAGCCAGGAGAAGGAAAAAAATTATCACCAGATCACCATTGAAGAAGCGCTGTTAGAAGATTATGACCGTCAGGGGATCGCAACTGAACAACGCTTACAAGAGCTTAACAAGCAGCTATATAATCGTGACAATGTAATCCGCCAACTCAATCAAGAAGATGCGGTAGCCCAAACTAAAATAGAGGAAATGCGTAAAAATAACACGCGTTACCATACGGAAATAAGTGAATATGAGCAGAAAATAATCGCCTTAAAAGATAATCAGAACATCTTTCAACATGAATTAACCGATCTGGAAGCAAGCCGGGAGGCTATGGCTGCCACGTTTCAGACCCTCAGCGCCGAACGGGATGAGCAGGCCCAAAGGATCGAAAAGGAAAAAGCGGAAATTGAGCGCTTAAATCAGGATTTTCGCATTAAATTTCAAAATCTGGGTGAAAAGAAGGAAGCTTTTCAGCAAAAAGAATACCGTCATTCATTTGCCCAGGAACAAATCGAAAAAATTAATAACGCGCAAAATGAATTGAGCGAAGAAATTTCCAGTCTGAAAGCGGAACTACAAACCAGACAGCTCAGTTATAAATCCACAGAAACGCAAATTCTGGAAGCGACCGAGAACCTAAAATGGCTATCCGGCCAATCAATCAAATTGCAGGAAAAGCTGACAACCGGCAACAATATTTACAACCAGCGTCTTTCGGAAATAGAACGTTTACGCGGCCGGATAGGATTTTTTAAAAACAGTATCAGTTCATACGAGGGCCACTCGGCCAGCACTCAATTTATAATGTCACAGAAACAACGTCTGCCGGGCATATATGGCGCTGTATCCGAACTTATTGAAACAGATAACACGTATGTCCCCCTGGTCGAATCGATTTTGGGCGGCACGTTGAACTATATCGTTGTGGAAACAGACAATCAGGCCAGGGAATTGATCGGTCTTGTCCGCCGGGAAAAGAAGGGCCGGATCACCTCGATTCCATTGGAACGGGTAAACAGCATCCCTTTGCCACAACGTATTCAGAGCGACGGGCCGATAAATTTTTTATTGGACCATATAAACTGTTCGCCAAAATTTGAAAATTTGCTGTACATTTTATTGGGGGATGTAGCTGTTTGTGACAGCCTGGACGAGGCGCTCAAACAATCACAGGACTACCCACAATTACAATTTATTACCCATGACAGCGAAGTGGTCCGTTTTAATCGCGAGGTAAGCGGCGGCGAAAAAAAAGGGAATGAGCATACAATTATCGGACGGAAGCAGAAACTAAAGGAATTGGAAAAAGAACTTTTTTTACTCGAAGCCCAGTTGGGTCAGCTTGAAAACGACCTTGCGGAAACCAAACAGGAACAAGCGCAAAATCTCGAAGCCCAACACAAAGTCCGGCAATCCATTGACAATCAACAAAATGAATTTTATCAGATAAAAAATGTATTGTCAAAATTCAGCTATCAGCTAGAGACCAAACAAAAACAGCAAGAGGGCGCAGCATCCCAGCTACAAAAATATCAACAGGAAATTAGCGGCGATGATCATGATATTACTGTTCTGCGCGATGGAATTGACGCTGCTCAGCAGGCGCTAAATGATTTGGAGCGCGAAGTCATCAAACGCAGCAATGCCTTCGAAAGTCAAAACGAAGAGTTTCAGATGATAAGCGGCGATTTCCAGCAGCTGCAACTAAAATTGAGCGATTTGAACAATCAAATAAACAATCGAAAAAATGATTTACAACGCAGTATAAACGCTATCGCAGACAGTGAAGAACAGATCAAACGCCGCAAACAAGAAATCGAAGACATCAAAACAAACGTCGAACAATTGGAATCAGACATTTCCCAACGTAAAGTAGAGCGTGAGCAACTATGGGAAGAACGTGACAAATTAGATAAAAAACGACAGGCGAAGGAAAGTGTTTTCCAGGAGATGCGAGAGAAAAAACACGCCCTGGAAGAACAAATCAAGGAATTCCGGCGTAAACATGACAATTCATTGGAAAAGACCAAGAAGCTGGAAATCCAGATTAACGAACGTCAATATCGGGCTGAAACACTTCGCGGGCAGATGACCCGTGAATATTCCATCGACATCGACGCCCTTCTGCCCAATGACAATCTTGACGAGCATGAAACCGAAGAAGCAATCGAATCATTAAAAAACCGGATTTCACATCTTGGCGTCGTCAATCCGCTTGCAGTTAGTGAATATGAGAAGGAAAATGAGCGGCTACAATTTTTAAAAAGCCAGTTTGAAGATCTTCAAAAAGCCGAACACTCATTGATGGATACGATTGATAAGATAAATAAGACTGCCCGCACACAATTCATTGAAACGTTTGAGGCAATTAAAGTAAATTTCGAGAAAGTATTTAAATCATTCTTTGCAACCGGAACAGGTACCATACGTCTGGCAGATGACCAGGACCCCCTGGAAGCGGACATCGATATTGAGGTCACAACAAAGGGGCGTAGCCTGCAAACGCTTAGCCTGCTCTCTGGCGGGGAGAAAACATTAACGGCTATATCACTTTTATTTTCAATATATCTCGTAAAACCCAGTCCATTTTGTATATTGGATGAAGTGGACGCACCGCTGGACGATATGAATATCGGGCGTTTTACCGAAGCGCTCAAATCATTTTCGGACAATACGCAGTTTATCGTTGTCACCCATAATAAAAGTACAATGGAAGCTGCAAAAAATATTTATGGCGTAACAATGGAGGAAGAAGGTGTCTCAAAAATTGTATCGGTCAATTTTAATTAAAATAGTCCCCATATTTTTACTTATCGGGCTTGGTTCTTCAGGCGCACAGGTCGGGTTCCTGCCAATTAGCGCGGACTATGCTGTTTTTCAAAATTCGGACAGCGCATCCTATGTGGAAATTTACATGTCCTTTTACCAGGGTTCGTTAAATTATAAAAATGTCAATGATACGCTTTCTGCAATATTCCGGACAAATCTAACCATCATGGCCGGGAAAAAGATAATCCGTAACATCACGCATAAATTTTCCAACCATGTAGCGGATACATCGAAATTTAATCGTTTAAACCAATTTTATGATATTTTCAAATTGGGGCTTAAACCCGGTAAGTATCGGGCAATAGCACGTCTTCAGGACAGAAATTCCGGCATGACCGGTGAATATGTTATGGATATTAAGATTAAGGACGCCCCTAAAACGATGTACCTTTCCGATGTCCAGTTGGCCACCTCTATATCCAAAACCGATTCTTCCGGGGGGCGTTATAGCAAAAACGGGCTAAACATTATCCCCAATGCGCGTAAAAGTTGCGATATGCTGACACCGATGCTGTATTACTATGTTGAAATCAACAACCTCCTGCATTCATCGGCAACCGAGTATCAATTTTACTACAGTATAAAATCTGAAGATGGGCGGATGATAAAAAAGGGGCCTGTTCTTACCAAAGCTATTATCGCCAACAGTCAGGCAGAGGCAAGCGGTTTTAATGCCCTGTCACTTCCTGAGGGCCGTTATACCCTGCTGTTGAATGCGCGTCTCTCCGATGATGATCCGCTGATTAGCAGCAGAAAACCTTTTCTGGTGTATAAACCTAACCGCAAAAAAACCAACAACTCCTTAAGCGGCGGAATGCGGGACAAGGTAAACAGCGAGTTTCTTACCATGTCCGGTGAAAACATTAAACGGGAATTAAATATCGCAAGATATCTTGCCACGCCGGAGGAAGCAAATGCCATGAAGGGCCTGGACAGCACGCAGGCATTACGCATTTTTATCACCCAATTCTGGCAGAACCAGGACAAAAAACATGATGCGGTCCCGGGGGCATCGCGACGCCATTTTCTGGAAATGGTCAACCAGGCCAACCAAAGTTACCATCATTTAGGGAAACCCGGCTGGAAATCGGACAGAGGACGAGTGCTCATTGTTTATGGCCCACCGGATGAAGTTGACCGTAATACAAATAATATGGAAACCAAGCCCTATATTGTCTGGCGTTATAACCAGCTTTACGGCGGCGTCGAATTTGTCTTTGCAGACCGCAACGGCTTTGGCACTTATGAGCTGATCCATTCAAGTTATTACAAAGAAATTCAAAACCCGGATTGGCAGCGTGAAATCACCAAGTCTTCCTTCCGGTAATGTTCTGAGATGCGGGTTTCGGCCCGCTTTTATTTAATCCTATGCAAAGCAACAAATATTTTGCTGCAAATTAAAATATTTCTTCTCATAGGTCCAGCGTTTTTTGTTACGGAAATCCCCGCCCCAGTTGAGCTTGCCGCTCAAAGTACGAAAAAAATTCTGGCTGGTGACCTCAACAAATTGAATGCTGTGTTTAAAGCGCTTTATCGCCAGATGGGTTCCGCTGGGGTAGCTGCCCACCATCTGACCGTCGCGGAACAGGTTAAATGACTCGGCTTCGGTAAAAACACGCATATCGATGACACACGTATCCGAGACGATCACCGGACGGTTTGTAAGCGAATGCGGACAGATGGGATTGATGGTAAATACCGCAGAATTCGGTACTACGATCGGCCCCCCCGCGGAAAGTGAATGACCGGTCGATCCGGTTGGGGAGGATATGATCATGCCATCGGCGATGTACGAGTTCAGTGCGTGTTTGTCTATTTGCGTGTCAATTTGAATAACACGGGAGAAACCCGCCTTATCGATGACAATATCATTTAGCGCTTTAATTTTATCCTTTGTGCCGTTGACATGGCATTCCAATAAAATACGCCGGTCGATCCGGTACTGCCCCTTAAGATATTTTTCAAGATGTTGTATCAATTGATTGGGTGCGGTTGCCGCTAAAAACCCAAGCCCGCCTAAATTTACGCCCAGGATTTGAAAATCATAGTTTGGCAAATTGGAAATGGTACGCAAAATCGTTCCATCCCCACCGAGGGTAATAAGTAGGGTCACTTTGTTAAAAACAACCGAATCTTTAACAAAATTCAGATGAGGATAATCCCCTTTGACAAATGTGGAACCATAGTCGCACACCCATAAGGTGACGCCGTCTCTGTTTGCAACCCAGTTATTGAGCTGCTTCAAAGGCGCATTGACATTTTCCTTGCGCGGATTTAATACAACACCAATATGTATGGCGCCCATGTTGTAATCCTTTCTACTGAAAATCTTCCAATTGCGCTTCACCAGTGTCGGAAACAGTTAGTTTTTGCACTTTCTGTTCGGCGTCATCCAGAGTTTTTAAACATTGTTGAATAAGTTTATTGCCTTCTTCAAAGGCTTTGATGTTTTCTTCCAACGGCGCTTCGCCAGACTCCAGACGCGCAATAATTTCTTCCAGTCGTTTAAGGGCGTCTTCAAATTGCAGTTTTTTTGCCATCTTCCGCCTCGCTTTGTAAATGCTTTACCATACTTTCAATGTGTCCAGTTTGAACCTGTGTGACGATTATGTCCCGTTCTTTCAACAGGGAAACATCCCTCAGGATTTTGCCCCGGTAGGTCGTGAGGCTGTACCCGCGTTTTAAAATATTGGCCGGGTTGAGGTTCTCCAGGGTTTTGGCCATACCGCCGATACGATCATGCAGGTTTTGCATATTTTGCCGGGCCAGCCCCACAAGACGCCCCTGTAATTCGACTATCCTGTTTTTATATTGATACAGCAAATCGTCCAAACGCCGAAGGCCATAACTTTTTTGATACGACTGAAGTTTATGTCGGTAGAATTGGATTTGATGCATCATTTCCTGGAACAAACGTCCGCGCATAAAGCGCAGGTTTTCATCCAGTGCCGCGGTATCCTCACACACCAGTTCCGCAGCGGCCGATGGCGTTGGTGCGCGCAAATCGGCACAAAAATCAGCAATGGTGAAATCGACTTCATGACCAACAGCGGAAATAACCGGGATAGTGGAACCGCTTATTGCGCGTGCAAGTCTTTCTTCATTAAAAGCCCATAAATCTTCCAGGGAGCCGCCGCCACGTCCAACGATCATCACGTCTGCCCCGGTATGGGCATTTATCTCATGGATGGCGTCAGCTATGTCCTGAGCGGCACCAATACCCTGCACCTTGGCCGCCCTGATGATAATGCGGCTATAAGGCGCCCTGCGTTTTAAAACGTTTAAAATATCCCGGATGGCGGCCCCGGTGGGTGAAGTTACAACGGCGATAATTTTAGGAAAACGGGGAAGTGGTTTTTTGCGGGCTTCATCAAACAGCCCTTCCTGAAGCAATTTTTGCTTTAACCGTTCAAAGGCAAGTTGCAGTTGTCCGGCGCCAATCCCGACGATCTGAACGATATCTATCTGATAGCGTCCACTTTTCTCATACAGACGGATATTGCCCAGTACACGGACCTGCATACCGTCCTCGATGTCCATCATAAGCGTCTGGGCACGGGTACGCCACATAACGGCGGCTATCTGGGCGCGTTCATCCTTTAGCGAAAAATAAAGATGCCCTGAGTAATGTTTTTTGAAATTGGATATTTCCCCCTGGAGCCAGATGGTCGGCAGGCTGTTTTCGAGCAAGTTTTTAATGGTGCCGGTCAGTTCGCCAACACTATAAATTTTCTTCTCCATAAAAGGGTCGCCTTATATCCTACCGGCATCGCTTAGACGCCGGTAAATTGGACAGTAATTATAATCTATAATTGCAGTGGAAAGGAATAATACCAGATTTAAAGATAAAATCAATCTATAAAAAAAGAAAAAGGTTCATAAAATGAACCTTATTTTTTCTTCTTATGGCGATTTTTTCTTAGGCGTTTTTTTCTTTTATGAGTAGACATTTTTGCGCGTTTTCTCTTTTTACCACTTGGCATATAAAATTCTCCGGTTTAAGAATTACGATTTTGATTCTAAATTATCTATAAACTTTTTAGCTGTCTGTACTTCACGCGAATTACCACCGACAGAAATCAATTTCTTCCAATTTTGAACAGCCTTTGCTGTATCACCCTGATTAAAATAAACGATGCCCAGGTTATATAAACCTTGCTGATGCCTGGGATTTATGCTGAGCGCTTTAGCCATAAACACTTTTGCGGAATCCATCTTGCCCAGGTTAAAATAAGATACACCCAGGTCGATTAATACGCTGGGATCACTGGCACGTTGATTTATCGCGGTTAAATAATTTTTTACCGCTTTTTTAAAACGGCCAATATCGAAATAATTATTGCCCATCTCGACATTTAATGCATAGTTGGTGGGATCCTGGCTTAATTTGTTTTTTAGCTCCAGTACCTTGGCCATGATCTCTGGCGGTGGCCCGTTTTTTTGTGGCGCCATGCCCTGAGTTTTTTGAACGCCCTTTTCTAATTTGGCCTGATAATGCTCAAGATTGTTGTTCAATACAATAAAAATAACGACTACGGCAAAAACAAGCGCTACAAACAAAAGCATTACGGAGTTACTCTGCGACGGCCCTTTCTTTTCGGTTTTAAGCGGTTTATCTTCTTTAAGCTTTGTACCGCAATTGGAACAGAATTTTGCGTTTGCATCATTTTCCTGCTTACAGGAAGGGCATTTTTTTATGTGCATAATCTCGATTTTTATTGAATAATTAAAGATACATAATTTAGCATGATTACTGATAAAAGTCAATCAAAATTATTAGTTGAGAACGACCTTTAACCGGTCCCCTGGGCGAATGGCCGGAGAACGCATATTGTTTGCTTTTAAGATTTGTTTTATGGATATACCATATCTTTTGGAGATGTCCCAGAGCGTGTCCCCACGGCGAACGGTATAATATTTACCAAGTTTCTGCGGGGCCTGGCTTTTAGGGGTATCTTTCCCGGAAGTAAAATTATTTATGGGCAGGTAAATTATCAATTTCTGTTTGGGATATATATAGCGGCCATAGCTCAATCCGTTCCAGCTTCTTATTTTGCGGGCAAGCGTATGGTAAATTTCTGCAATACCGCCCAGGTTCTCCCCGGCTTTTACCGTGTGGATAATTTTTGTGTACTCCGCGCTGTTTTCCACGCTTCGGTGATTCGTCCGACGGCGTCTATATTTTTTGCGGGGCGTGTAGTCATACTTCCGCGCATAGTAATATTGTTTGTTTTGCGGAACGGGAATCAGCAAATATTTTCCGGCACGAATAAAATTTCCCCGTAATTTATTCATGGATTTAATCACCTGCATACTCGTGTGATATTTTTGAGCGATGGTGGAAAGGCTTTCTCCCGTACGGATACGATGGCGGACATAAGACCTTTTTTTGCTTTCCGGGATTTGTTTGTATGCGGTCAAAAATTGCTGTCTTTTTCCTTTGGGTAGATAAATCGTAAAGTTTCTTATACCCGGGGGGGAGACCCAACGTAATACCGCCGGATTAATTTCCTTTATAAATGCATAGCTTGTATCCACGGCTTTGGCAATAATGTTTAAATCAATTGATTCTGAGATGGTGACCGAATCGATTAAGACAGCTTCCTCGGGTTTTATGTAAAAACCAAATTTTTCCGGATGTGCGGCAATAATGGTAGCAGCAAGAAAGGTGGGAACATAATTACGGGTTTGTCGCGGCAAGCGGTGCAGTTTCCAAAAATCCCTGGTATGGTACCTTCGGATATTTCGTTGAACACGGTTCGGGTTACAGTTATACCCGGCCATGGCCAGATACCAATCATCAAAGCGTGTGTTTAAATCCTTTAAATGTTTTGCCGCCGCGCGCGTGGCTTTTACAAAATCCTTGCGTTCATCAAACCACCAGTTGTGGCGTAGCCCGTAATAACGACCTGTGGCGGAAATAAACTGCCACATCCCAACCGCACGGGCATAGGAATGGGCACGGGGGTTAAAACCACTTTCGATCATCGCCAGGTTGGCCAGTTCTTTTGGAACGCCTTCTTCACTTAATATTTGTTCGACAACATCCTTATAACGCCCTTTTCTCTCCAACCAGCGGTTGAATATTTTACGCCCTTTTGTTTGAAAATAGCGAATTGCCAAGCGCACTTTTCGGTTCAGGGTAAGCGGCATACTCCCGGAGCTATCGATAACCGTATCATTTCCAAACAACACCGAATCGGGGAAGGAGGCGTCTTCAATATCGGAAATATCTTCGCGAATTTCTTCCGCTTCGCTGATTTGGGCGTCTTCGGTTTCGCCAAGCAAATCATATTCGGTATTCATGGCATGAACCAGGGAATCATATCCGGCCCATTCGGTAAGTATCTGACGTTCGCCGTCCTTAAAAGAAGCCACAAGTTCAAAGGCATACTCAAGGGCAATTTGAGCGCCCGCCGTATCCTTTTCTGTATAAAGCTGGTGTGCCCGTTTGGCAAGGTAAAATATGGTATCGATACGGCTCTTGGCCATATTGGAAAGCCAAACGTCGCTATTTAATCCGCTTGAATCTGTAACCGCCTGAGTTTGGACGGGGGCTTTTATTGCCTGGGGCTGGCATGAGAAAATCCCTATAAGGATAGATGAAAGTAAAATCCATTTTATTTTATTCATTTTTACCGTCTTTTATTCTTTCAATAATATTTGTGGATGAACGTCCTGTAACAAATGGAACCGTTTGAACCAGTCCCCCATAACTTTCTACATAGTCACGGCCAACAATGGCCTCAAGTTGATAGTCCCCCCCCTTTATCAGTACATCGGGCTTTACCTTACGGATAAGCTCGAGAGGGGTATCCTCATCAAATACACAGACTATATCGACAGCTTCAAGACGTGAGATGATATAAGCACGGTCAAGTTGATCAATATATGGCCGATTGGCGCCCTTGAGCCGTGCGACAGAAGTGTTTGAATTTAAACCAATTAACAATATATCGCCAAAATTTTTTGCATCTTCCAGATACTGAACATGGCCGCGGTGCAGGATATCAAAACAACCATTTGTAAAAACGATGCGCTGTTTTGCTGTTTGCCGCAAATTTTGCACGAATGCTTCTATGTCTGCCATGGGGATTATTTCATGCATAGTTGGATTCCTGCAGCAGCTTATCCACTGTGATCGGTACAATGCCGATTTCTTCGACGACAACACCGGCGGCAATATTTGCCAACCGTGCGGCATCCCGGACCGGCGCTCCTGCAACCACAGCCGCCAACATGACACTGATCACCGTATCCCCTGCACCGGAAACATCGGCAACTTTTCGTGCCCTGGTAGGAATGTGCATCACCTTCCCGTTCTTTTCTATCAGGGTCAAACCGG
>CAYWBI010000077.1:0-16899 GCA_964456445.1 uncultured Calditrichaceae bacterium | reverse complement strand
TTCTTGAATGTCGTTTATGTAATTTTAACCGGACACTATTGTATTTAAGTATATAGTTAAAGGTGCCATAAAATAGGCAAGGGAATACTTTTCCGCTGTTGATAAGACGAAATTTTTTGGTTAGATATTTGTATGGCTATTGTTTTGACCTGCTCAACTATGTAACTTTACTTCCTTGCTTCAAAAAGCAATCATTCAGCTATTTCGGAGAACATTAAATGCGATTGATCCGTTTCATCTTTTTACTTCCCATCTTTTTATGGGCCCAGGGACATTTATTGATTAGTGAAGTTATGGTCCCAAGTTCCACCGACGCCGGTAAGGCATTTATCGAAATCTATAATCCTTCCACTTCTGATTTGGATCTAAGTTCTGTTTACCTATCCAACTCTAAAGCCTATTATCAGGTTGTGGCGGGGGTTTATTCATCCAAAAATTCCGATTTTCTTGTAAAGTTTCCTACCGGGGCAAGCATTCCGGGAAAAGGAACACGCACGGTCGTATTGGATGGAACGGCGTTTAGTTCGGCTTATACGGCTGTCCCTGATTTTGAGATTGCCGCAAATAACAATGATATCCCCGATATGACGATTTTACAAACCGGTGATAACCTAAAGCTCGAAACCAGCGGCGGGATGATCATCCTTTTTAAATGGGATGGTCAAACGGATTTAGTGCAGGACGTCGATTATATGCCCTGGGGCTTTTTTAAAACCAATTGGATGGATAAAAGCGGCGTGACCATCGACGGCCCCGATACAAACAGTGATGCTTCTGCATATCTTACCGACCTGGCAACCGGTTCACAAAAAGGGATTGCCTCTCTCGATGGCATACAGAGCCTGCAAAGAAACGGTATTCAGGAAACGGACGAAATCACGGCTGGCGGTAATGGCCTAAGCGGCCATAACGAAGCAACCGAAAATTGGCAAAGCAGCTTTGTGGCCAGCGTTCCCTCCCCGGGCAGTTTTAGCGAAGTGGAAGGTGATGGTGCCGGAACGGTTACCGTGGACAGCGTTTCTGTTCTGGCGGGGACCACGGTCGATTTAACCTTTTCACTAACCGGAACGGCAGCTTATACGCTGGCCTCTGTACAAATTGAAATCCCTGCAAGTTGGGCTTTCCCGGGTAACGCTGCCGATGTTCAGTTTTCGGGTACCGGCTTATCGTCTGCAACCCTGCAAGTGACGGATCATTTGATTACCATTAACAACGCCCAGTTAAGTGATATACAGACCGGCGAAATGACGGTAAGTGGTCTGACAACGCCCGCCGAATCCGAAAGTTCGGTTTTTTTTACAAAGTCCGCTGTGTCAGGGGGAAACCTGACAAATATTTCGGCCCCACCCAGGGTACAGGTCATTAAAATTCTGACCATCGCCGATGTACAAAATAATTCGGAGTTTTATAAGGGCAAGACCGTAACGCTGCGCGGTGTTGTTGCCGTAGGTGCGGGAATCACCAGCACCAGCTGGACCGATGTTTATATTCAGGATGCCTCCGGCCGGGGTATCAATGTCTATCGTGCGGGGGAAATTGTCGCCAATCTTGACAGGGGCAACGAAATTGAAGTGACCGGTGAAGTCGCGGAATTCAGCAACACAACCGAAATAACCAATTTTACTTTTAATGTGCTTTCAAGCGGAAATGAAGTACCGGCCATACCTTTTCTTTCCATTGCCCAGGCCTCGGATTCTACCCTGGAAGGTACAATGGTGGAGACAGCGGGCGTTATCACCGAAAAGTATGTTGCAGGGACGGGTCAAAACCTTGTAATTAAAGATGCCGGCGGCAGTATCGGCGTACGCATCTGGGATACGGCCAATATTGATTTGAATAGCTATATTGTCGGCGATACGGTTGCCGTACGGGCTATTGTCGGTACCTATCGTGCCGCAACACAATTAACCCTTGGATATAGTCAGGATATTTTCATAACATCACTTGTACCTTTAACCGACGGCAGCGGGAAAGTTGTTGTGACGCCTTCAACCGTGGATAAAGGGTCAATAACCGAGCTTACTTTCAGTTTTACAGCTACGACTGATGATACGATCGGTTCTGTAAGCATTAATGTTCCGACCGAATGGCAATGGGCACAAAGCACCGGCGCGGTCAGTATGGATGGCGCTTTTTCCGCCGCATCCGTTACCCTTGAAAATGGTACGCTTCTCTTTAACGATGTTCTGCTTTTTACGGGTTCCCCAGGAACTGTTACTCTTACCGCGATGACTGCTCCGGACGCGGATACGGTTTCTACCTTTATTGTGAAAACAGCCGGTCTGAACGGTGCGCTGGCAATGGTTAAAAGCACCCCGATTGTTATTATAGGCACCGGCACCAATATCCCAACCATCCCCATTGCCGACGCCAGAAAATTGGCAAACGGCAGCTCCATTGCCATAAAAGGCACGGTGGTTATTGGAGCAGGTGTTATACAGATGGGCAGAACCTCGGCATATATGGCCGATGAAACCGGCGCGGGTATCAATATCTATAGCCCCGGCGCAGTTGACCCGGATATTGTGCGTGGGAACCTGATAGTTTTAATAGGGAAAATAGCCATTTATAACGGTGTTGTTGAAATTACCTCCTATACTACAACCATTTTAAAGAAAGATGCCCCTTTGCCAAAACCTCTTTCTTTACAGACTGAAGAAGCCACGCTTGTGAAATATGAAGGTAGCTGGGTCAATGTAAAGGGGGTTGTAAAAAGCAAGTCGTCCGGTGGGGGCGGTACAAATATCTATCTTGATGATGGCAGCGGGGAAGCAACCATTCGGGTTTGGGATACGGCCGGGTTAAATTTGGATAGCTATCAACAAGGGGATTATATCGATGTGACCGGTGCGCACGGTGTTTATTTAAATACCGGTCAGATTTTAGTTGGTTATGCCGAAGATATCCAGCCCGTTACTTTTAGTGGCAAGCCCATTCAATTGGATGTTGTGCCTAAACCCTTTGCCCCGGACCGCGGCGAGAAAATGCCCATCACCTATGTCGGCGGAAGCGCGGATTCACATGTGACCCTGCGTATTTATGATATGGGCGGACGTTTGGTAACAACGTTGGTCGATGGCAAGGCCATCCCATTAAGCGTGCCATATTTATGGGACGGTCGGAACGAATTGGGCGAATTGGTTCCCATTGGGACCTATATTTTGCATTTTGAAGTTGTGGACAATGAAAGCGGCAAACGACAGGAAAAGGTGGCCCCCATTGTCGTGGGAACGATGCTCTCCCGTTAATCAACGGTCCATTTTTTTTATCAAAAAGAGGGATGCAGGAAGTTGTAAAATCATTGCTCAAATGGAGTAGAGTTAAATTAAATACAGTTTTTGAAATCAGCATGATGTGATCGGGGAAGAAAACATGAGAATGAAGATTATCGGATTGGTCCTTTTATTTGCAATCGCAGGATATAGCGGGGCTTTTGACGACCGTTATCCTTCGGCACGTTCCGCCGGGATGGGCAATGCATTTACGGCGGTTGCCAATGATGCCTGGGCGGCTTTTTATAATCCAGCCGGTCTGGCCCAGTTGGGACAATATCAGACGGGGATAGCCTATCAGCGTCCTTTTGGATTGTCTTTTTTCAATTCCGTTTTTGGGTCGGCGGTTATGCCCCTTCCCGGTGACTATGGAACGGTTTCGGTTTCAATCGAGAGTTTTGGTGTAAAGTATCAGGGTGCAAGCCTCTCCAATGAAACGACGGCTATGGTATCGCATGGTTTCTATTTGCTGAATGATATTCATACCTCACTGTCTATTGGTTATAACCTGAAGTTTTATCACATGTCCCTCGGCACATCGGTGGAAGGCGCCGACCTGGGTTCCGGCGGAACCGTCGGCATGGATGTGGGCTTGATGGCTTCAATTTATAAGCGGACTTATCTCGGGCTCTTCATTTACAATATTAACAATCCCGGTTTGGGTGTGGAAACATCGGAAGATTTACCCCGGCGTGTTGTTGTCGGGGCGGCTTACAGGCCATATACCGGTCTTACCACATCGATCAGCGTTGACCAGTCTCTCGGGGCGGAAATGCAGGTTGAAGCGGGCTTTGAGTTTCAGCTGGTTGAAATGCTTGCCTTGCGTCTCGGGGCCAGTTCCAACCCCAACCGTATTACAGCAGGATTGGGAATAAATTTTGAAAATTTTCAGTTGGATTATGCTTTTCGCTCGCATCCGGTGCTCGCGGAAACGCACATGTTTAGCTTGTTGTATAGTTGGTGAACCGGCTGAGCTTGCGATGAATCAAATTTATACAAAAACGATTGCATGAGATGAAGAAAACGATGAAAAAAACTTTAACCCTGACTGCTATTTTTGTAATGCTGTTTCTAAACACTTTGTATGCGCAAAATACAGACAGCGTGGCCGTAAAACAGTTAGATATCAACAATGCCAGTTTGCAGCAAATTGAAACACTGCCCATATCAAAAGATCTGGCCAAAAAGATATATGAACGGGTTTTTTACCGTGGTGATTTTAAAAATATCTATGAGTTGCGCCAGGTAGATGGCATCGATCAGAAACTGTTTTTAAAGCTGAAGCCATTGATCCGCGTGGAACCGTATCGTACAACCAGTTCCACTCAGCAGCGTATTGAACAATTATACTATCGGCTGGACCGCTGGAGCAGCAATGAAGGGACCTCGGACGCCCTGATCGATTTATGGATTGAAAAGGTTTTGGACCCGGTGGATGTCAATACCGCAAGTTATGATGAACTGATCAATTTGCAGAACCTGACCCCGGTTGATGTGGTGTCTATTATAAAATATCGGAACGAAACCGGTGGGATTCGTAGCATGCGTGATATGCGCGGCATTGATGGTTTGTCTTATTACGGCTACGCCAACGCACGCAACTTTGTAAGCTATGGCAACGAGCCGGCTGTTCCCGGACTTTTCCACGGTCACATCACCATGCGTCAGGACAATACACCTTTTATGGTTACCGAAGGCGACCTGACCGAGCAGGTGGGATTGGCAAATTTAACTGCCGGGGCGTTTCAGGGCGCTTCCACCCAACCCAATCAATATGTGAAGGGAAGTTTTAGTTTTGAACGCACGTATAAAATGGGTTTTTCATACATCCGGAATCTCGGTGAACCACTTTATTATTATAACAACAACGGGCTGCAAATCCCCAAGATGAAATTTTTTGTTGGTGTGGAAGATATTCCTTTCAAGGTGCCCGGTCTCAGCAATCCCCTGCTTTTAAAAAAATTATACGTAGGCAATTACAGTGTAACTTTTGGCCAGGGTGTGGTAATGGAGAATACCGATTTCTTTATGCCCCGCAAATCTGGTTTTGGGTTTAGAAAACGATTTAAAGGTATTGCCGGTGACAACTCCCGCACCCGGGAATTTGCATTGCGTGGTGTTGCCGGGGAAGTATCTTATGGTAATTTGAGCGCCATTGGTTTTGCCTCTTATGCCCCGCGGGATGCTATTTTGAACAAGACCGACGTGGATAGCGCCGGTCGCCACTCCTTTAATCAGTTAATCATTTTAAATCAGCGTTTTATGTACGCGCCGGATGATGCGTCCCGTTTACCCGGTCAAACCGATTTATCCTGGTTAGACGCCGTGAACGAACTCACCCTTGGCAGCCATCTGCAATATGATTTCCAGCCGGGTACCTGGTTGGGGCTTAGTTATTATGAAAGCGCTTATGACCGTTTGCTTAATCCCGATCCCACCGAAATAACCGCTGCGGGTAACTGGAGCGCGCGTCAGGTGACCGCAGACAATGAAATAAAACAAAGTTATGGAGGCTCCATTGCCCGCGGGAGTAACCCCTTTTGGGATAAGGCTGTCTCTTTCCGCCGGGTTTTCGGCCTGGATTTTCAGACGGTGGTAAAAAACATTTCCTTCAGCGGGGAATATGGTGTTTTGGATAAAGGCGGCAACCTGTTTGATCTATCCGCAAACCCCAATGCCCTGGTACTGTCTGCCTTTGTACAATATCCGAGTTTTAATTTATTCGCCCTTTACCGGAATTACAGCGAAGGATATGATAATCCCTATCAACGTTCTTTTTCCAACTATAGCCGCTTCAAGGGGACCATTTTTGAAAAAGATTATTATCTGCAATCGTCTCTTTACAGCCAATTATACAGCAATGGTGCACAACCCCAGGCTGAAGAGGGTTTTTATCTCAGTTCCTTTTATCAGTTGACACGGCAGCTTACTACCCGTTTTGAATATGATAACTGGTCACGAAAATCAGATGCCGCCGCTCAATATCGTTTGGTTGGAACGCTAAACTATAACCCCATTTATCCGCTTCAAATCCAGCTTCGCCAAAAATGGCAAGCCCGTGATGCGCAGAATAATATTTCATTGCGTTATTTCAGAAGCCTGGAGTTTCGCGGCAGAGTGCGCATGCGTCTCTCAAATTTTGACAGTTTTAACCTGATTTATGTTAACGGGAAAACCATTGTCCATCCCCGGCCTCGTGTTTTTGGTGATATGGTACTGGGTTCCGAAGCATACGGTGGCGGGTTGATCCATAATTTTACAAAGGGGCTTAAGCTCTCCGGAATGCTGATGTATTATAAAGGGTTTTTCTGGAATTTTGAAGACACGCAATTTATTGTAACCGAGAGCACCCGCGGTGCGCTTCGTTACTGGGGGTCGTTGTATATGCGTATGAATTCTTTCTTTTCCATGCGCTTAAAATATACAGCCGATTTTCAATTGCCAATTCAAAATATCAATTTTAATAATGTACGCACACCCGTCTCCGGTCAGTTTAATTCTGCCCGCTGGAACCGTGATATTCAGAAAACGTTCTATCTTGAGCTAAATTATAATTTCTAAAATGGGTATATCTTTAGAGGAATCGATGAAAAAAATTGTTGTTTTACTGATTTTGATATGCGCCTCCCTTGGATGGGGGCAGCAGGCAAACTTAAATCTGGACCGCACGCTCTATGGCTATGATATCCCCGGTCTTACTGCCCGCTCGCTTGCTATGGGCGGGACAGGGTTGGCAAACGGCAGCGCTTTTTTAGCGGCCACCCATAATCCGGCCTTGTTGATAAATAGCCGTTCAGGCATCTCCATCAATGGCGGCATTCGCTTATATAACCTCGAGGAAGACCGTTCATTCCCTTATTATGATAATTTCGGCGGCTTCGTGGATTACGGTTCCTATTATTACCAAAACAATTGGTACAACCAAATGTATGGCCAGGTGGTCTGGGCCGGACCAAAGGAATGGATGAACCTGCATTTGGGTACGGGCTATATCCCTTTTAAAAGTTTTGATTATGATTATTTTGAGGAAGTACGTTCATCTGGATTTGGTGACGCCCTGCTGGCCTACAACATCATCGAAAGCAGCGGAAACCTGTTTGCAATCCCGCTGGACATTGCTATTGAGCCTGTGAAGGATTTGTCACTCGGTCTTGGACTTAACTTTTTGAGCGGTGATGATATTTACCGGGAACGCATTGTTCCCAAAGCCCTGGCGCTTGATACACTTAAACGTTCACTGGAATTGAACAGCAGTTTGGATGGTATGCCCGTCATTGTTCAGCCGGGCCTTAGTTATCATGTTGATCAACGTTTAACAATTGGCGCCTCTTATCGCCTGCCTTATACGATAAAAACGAAAGTAAGCATTCTGCAGGATACGCTACGGTCTTCCTCTACCCGGGAAGTAAAATATCCTGCGCGTTTTGGAACGGGGATCGATTACCGCTTTCAAAATATACTGACGGCCCGTCTTATGCTGGATTATTATTATGACTTTTGGAGCAAACTTACCGATACCCGCAATATAGGCCGACGCTTTGAAGATACATATACCATCAATGTTGGCGTTGAACAAACCTTTTTTAACAACGTGGATTTCCGCGTAGGTTTTGCCTATCAAACATTAAAAGAAACAAAAAGTCTTACACGCTCTTCGGTAACCGCCGGTTTGGGTTTTAATTTTTCCAATGTGGAAATAAATTTGGCCGCAGGATTTTCAAATTCGGACCATAACCAAAAAGATTTATACAATAATGCGCTTTATGGCGAGGCAACACGAACGGATTTAGACCGGGTGAGCTGGTCGGAAACCTTTGGACGGATTGATTTTAGTTATACATTTAAGTAATACCGGATTGGAAATTTTATGAACTTAAAACAATCGATACTGATTTTGCTGGCAGCCGTATGTGTACTTCCGGCACAGACAAAAAAAATGTATATCCTCTTTTCCAATGATGTACACGGAGGGATTGTCCAGAATGAGGCAACGTTTCTGAATCCGAATTTTCCGCCCATGCTGGGCGGCGGCGCTTCGGCAGCAGGGATTATAAAAAGCTATCGGCAAAAAGCGCAGAAGGAAGGGGACATCTTTTTCCTTTTTGACGCCGGGGATATGTTCCAGGGTACATTGCTTGGGACAAAGACCGCGGGAAAAGCCATTGTCGATTATATGAATCGTGTTGATTATGACCTGAGCGTGGCCGGGAACCATGATTTTGATCTTGGTAAAGACAATTTGCTGGAACGCTCAAAACAAGCCCATTTTCCAATTCTTTCGGCAAATATTATTGATACCACCACCGGAAAACCCTTTGCCGCCGTAAAGCCATGGGTAATCATCGAACGGCAGGGTATAAAGTTTGGCATCTTCGGCCTTACAACAGAAGCCACCAAAAACATGAGTTTTTCCGAGAATATAAAAAATTTGGATTTTACACCCGAAGCCCCTGCGGCACGCAAAGCCATTAAGGAATTAAAAGCCAATGGCGCGGAGATCATTATGGCCGTTGTACATATGGGTCTGCCGTACAACACGGAAGAGGGGTACAAAAAATTACAGGAAGCCGATCGTCAAAACATCAAAAAGGAGTCGTATCTTGGCGCCATGGAACTGGCCCACTATGTGCCTGGGATTGATATTCTCTTTGGCGGACACATCCATAAAGGTTATAACAAACCCTGGAGCGATCCCATAAACCATACCCTGTGTTTTCAGAATTATGGCAACGGTGGGAATATCGGTTTGATCGAAATCGATATTGATGTTGCGACAAAATCCGTAATGGGCTACCATCTGCCAGCTTCCGATAGCGACCTGCTTTTACTTACCGAAGATGAATTCTGGCCGGATACAGAGGTTGCAAATTCCATTAAAGAACAGCAAAATAAAGTGGAAAAGGGATTTGATGATGTGATTGGGGTTACCGAAACAGCGCTTACACGCACACAGGGTGAATCCCCTATGAATAACTTAATTTGTGATGCGTTGATCGAAGCCAGCGGAGCGGATTTTTCCTTTACCAACTTCGGTGGCGTCCGTTCCGATTTACAAATTGGGCCGCTAACCCCAAGAGATATTTTTAAGGTGCTGCCATTTGGTAATACCATCGTCGTAATTGCCATGAAAGGCGCCCAATTGCGTAAATTGATCGAGAGCAAGATATCCCGCGGGCGGAGCGGACTTGCTATCGGCGGTGGTAAGATTGTTTTTGAAAAAAACCGTCCGGACGGTGATAAGATCACGTCGTTTAGTATCGCCGGTAAACCGCTTCAGCCAGATGCGATATATAAGGTGGCCATGAGCGATTATCTTGCTGAAGGCAATAGCGGATTATCCAGCCTGGCGGATATCCCCGAGGAAGATATCGACCGCACAGGGATTATAATGCGCACCGCGGTCCGGGATTACGTGGCCAGACACACGCCTCTCAAAATAAAACTTGATGGACGCTGGATAAAAAAGTAAACTTTACATTATGTTTAAAAATGTTCAAAGCGCCATCATCGCCGGTGGCAAAAGCAGCCGTTTTGGTTCCCCAAAACAAAAAGCACTTCTGATGCAGGAAGCTTTATTGCGCTATGCCTATAAATTGGCAACGTCCATATCATCAGATGTTATGCTTGTTGGTGAATCTGCTACGGTCGATAAGGTTCCCCTAAGCAGCATCCCCGATATTATCCGCGGCTGTGGTCCGGTTGGTGGAATTTATACGGCGCTTGTGAAGGCATCAAAACCTTTTGTGGCCGTAATGCCTGTGGACATGCCGCTGCTTCCGGTGGATGTGTACCGCTTTCTCTATCCCTCATGCAGCCAGGGAGTACCGGTGATTGCACGCTCCCACAAAGGTCTCGAACCACTGGTCAGCATCTGGCCGGCAAGAATACATTTGAGTTTTAAACAGGCCATTGAAAATCATGATTATAAATTATACCATTTGATCGAAAAGGAACAGGCCCGGATTATCGATTTGCCGCATATCGTTCCCGGCTATCGGGATGACTGGTTTACAAATATCAATTATAAGCATGAATTAATTACATTAGAGAAAAATTATAAAAATTTGTATATTTCACCCTGAAACACAAATCCCATAAAGGGAACTTATCAACTCCGAGCCGAAAAATCTACGTGAGGCATCATAAGGTTTTAGGCCGTTTAGGGTAATGCCGGAAACAGCATTGCCTCCCGAACTTGGAAAGGAGTCTTATGCCACTTATTAAGGGCGCGCTTGCGTCCAATCCAGCTCTCACCGATAAATTTGGACGAGAGATAACTTATTTACGGCTGGCGCTGACAGATCGGTGCGATTTTCGCTGCCGTTATTGCATGCCTGCCGAGGGTATAGACTTATTGCCCAACACACAATTGCTCACATACGAAGAAATACTGAGACTGTTGGCCATCTTTGCGGGTCTTGGTATTCGTAAGATGCGTTTAACCGGCGGGGAACCCATGATCCGCCGGAATGCAATAGATTTTATCCGCCAAATACTGCGTGCTAATACTATCTCAAAAGTCCACATAACAACAAACGGGGCCCGGATAGACGCCCATTTATCTGAACTAAAAAATCTCGGATTAAGCGGGATTAATTTCAGCCTTGATACGCTCGATGCCCACTCCTTTTCGGAAATTACCCGGCGTGATAAATTTGATGATACCTGGCGTTCAATAACGAATTCCATAAATTTAAATATCCCGACCAAAATAAATATGGTTGTAATGGCAGGTATAAATGATAATGAAATCGAAGATTTTGCCCGGCTCTCCGCTGACTGGCCGGTTGAAATCCGTTTTATCGAACAAATGCCATTTAATGGAAATGGCAAGAAAACAGATTTTTATTCAGCGGGAAAGATTGAAGAGGTCTTAAAAAGTAAATTCCCCGAAATCCGGCATTCACCGTCAGCAACCTCAATCGCACGTAGGTACAAGATACCGGGGCACAAGGGAAGTATCGGTGTGATTGCTGCATATACCCGTTCCTTTTGTGGAAGCTGCAACCGCATTCGTCTAACTCCCTACGGGGATATTCAAAGTTGTTTATATGGTGGCCCGGTTCTGAATTTGCGGGATATGCTGAGATCAGGTATAAATGACAACGAAATTCGTTTGGCTATTCAAAACGCCGTCTATGAAAAACAAAGTGACGGCTTTGCCGCGGAGGCGTTGCGAAAAAAGGAAATCCATCCATCCATGGCAACGATCGGGGGATAGATGAGTACATTTAAAAATAAATTTACCCTGTCGGAGTGGTCGGGTGCCGTTGGTGATTTGGGAATTTTAATCCCAATTGGCTATGCCCTCGTTGCACTAAATGGCTTTAATGCCAATCTTCTGTTTTTACTATGGGGACTGGCCTATTTCATAAGCGGCGGGTATTTTAAAGTGCCTCTATCGGTCCAACCCTTAAAAGCCATGGCCGTATTGGCGCTGGGTCTAAACCTTACTCCGGATTTTTTATCGGGTACGGCTGTCGTTTATGGCGCTCTGCTGCTCATTTTGTCACTATCTGGTGTTATAAGGGTTCTGCAGAAATGGTTTACGCCGCTTGTCGTCAAGGGTATTCAGGTTGGGATAGGTTTAATACTTGCCGGTAAGGCCATCGAACTGGTACGCAGCTATGGGATGCTTTTACCGGCAGATGGGACAGGAAATGTTTACAATGTTTTTATTGCACTTATTCTGATCGTTTTATTGCTGTACGTCCAGGTCTATAAAAAACGTCATTTAGGATTGTTGCTTTTATTTATTGGTCTTGCCGCAGCCTGGATGTTTATTCCAAAAGAGACACCTATTGCCACAGATGTATCCATCGCCTTGCACCTACCCAAAGTCGCCGATTTTGCCAACATGTTTTGGCTTCTGATTATACCGCAACTGCCTTTAACCTTGGGGAATGCCATGTATGCGGCGGCGGATTCCTGCAAAACCTTTTGGCCCGAACGCAGTAAAAAGATAACCCCGGCCCGGCTGGGCGTTTCCATTGGCTTTTTTGATATGCTGATTGGCCTGGCCGGTGGTTTTCCAATCTGCCATGGCGCGGGCGGGATTGGCGCACATGCCCAATTTGGAGGGAAAACCGGTGGGACAACCATGATACTTGGTGCGTTTTTGCTTGTTCTGGCAATAAGCGGTTTAGCCCCTTTATTATTATGGATCCCCACAGCCATACTGGGCGCACTGCTTGTTGTGGACAGTTTACGGATGGTTGCGATGATTGGTGGATTAAATCTCAGATACGAATGGATTTTATCGGCGGCGATGGGTCTTATTGCCTTTTTCAGCCACAACCTGACAATAGCGCTGGTCATTGGCGTTGGCGGCGAATATCTGTTAAAGAAATATGCGCGTGAATTGCATTCCGCTTTCCCTCCCGCCGGGTTTCTATATCAAAAAGTGTTTATAACGGAGAAAGTATGAAAATTTTATTTTTTGGTGTTTTGGCCGAAGCAACGGGCCAAACACAGACCGATGTGGAAGGTATAACGGATAGCGCGGAATTGAATAAATTAATGCAAAAAAATTATCCGAAATTGCAGAAACACACTTATCGCCTGGCCGTGAACAGAAATTTGATTGATACCGACATCACCCTGACAAAAAACGATGAAGTGGCTTTTTTGCCACCCTTTGCCGGAGGTTGACAAGGTGGGTTATAAGCGTTATAGCCGACAAATTCTGTTATCGGAAATTGGGGTCATAGGTCAAAAAAAAATCAACCGGGCTTCCGTTCTTGTTATAGGCGCCGGTGGGCTTGGCTGCCCGGTCTTACTTTACTTAAGCGCGGCGGGAGTTGGCCGAATAGGTATTGTGGACGGTGATCAGGTTGATGAATCCAATTTCCAACGTCAGGTGCTGTTTAACGAAAATCAGCTTGGTCAAAACAAAGCCAATGCCGCGGCTGAAATACTCCATGGACACAATAGCGCGATACGTATTGATAGCCATCCCTGCTTTATCACCCCGCACAATGCACGGGAACTCATGACAGGATACGATTTAGTCATCGATGGCTGTGATAATTTTTCGACCAGGTATTTAATAAGCGATGTCGCCTGTGCTCTTGGGATACCTGTTGTATCCGGCGCTTTGCAGGGTTTTCAGGGTCAGGTAACCGTTTTAAACGAGGTACGTGAAAACGGGCCCAGTTACCGTTGTCTGTTTCCAACAGAACCCAGGGATGAATTGAATTGTGCCGTTTTGGGTGTCTTGGGGTCTGTGGCCGGTTGGGCCGGGACGGTGATGGCCAATGAAGCATTAAAAATTATTGTTGGTTTTGGAAACGTGCTTAGCGGTAAAATTATGCTAATCGATGGGTTAAATAACACCTCGTTTCTGATAAATGCGCAACGTAACCCAAAATTATACCGGCAAAGCGTACAAAATGGCAGGAATCCACAAACGGTGGATTATGGCCGTACATCTTCGGATTTGACGGGAAAACTGGAAATATCCTGTGCGGCGCTTCATAAATTGTTACAACATAACCCTAATATCAAGTTGATTGATATCCGGGAACAGAGCAAGCCCGAGCCCGGTCTGGAGCTTTTACACCTTGCATATTCTAAAATATCAGAAACGGGGTTTCTGTGGCCCTTTAAACAACAAACGGTGGTGATGTGTGATTTCGGGGCACAAAGCATGCGGCTGGCCGAAAAATTAAAATCAGCATCGGAGGTAAAGGTCATCTCTTTAAGCGGGGGTTTTCTGGCCTGGTCACTTTACTATGAGGAAAACATTCATGTCACATAAATCATTTCTTGTACCTGGAGCGATAAAAGCGGATTTTATTGCTAAAAAAATCGCTTCCCATCAAAGTAAAACCGATATCGGCGCGCATGCCATATTTCTTGGCCAGGTACGCGCGGATAAATTGGAAAATAGTCGTGTTGCGGCCATCGAGTATTCCGCCTACGATCAGATGGCTGATGAAGCTGTTCATCAGATTCGGGAGCAGGCTTTTGCCAATGAAGACATTAGCTGCCTGCATATTTATCATAGCATCGGGCTGGTTAAATCGGGTGAAATATCCCTGTTTGTTTTTGTCTCCTCCGCTCATCGTAAGGCTTCGTTGCGGGTAATGGAAAATGTGGTGGAACGCATCAAAGCGGAGGTTCCAATCTGGAAAAAGGAAATTTCCAGCGATGAAGAGGCTCATTGGGTGGATGGGTAAACAGCCCTTGTTAAAGCTCGGCAAATTAATTTGATTAAATATCAGCGTGAAGGAAAAGGGGAAAAATGATTGATGTAAGTCCAAAATTTAAAACATTGCGCTGGGCAATGGCCCGCGGTGTGATAAAAATTCAGCCGGAGATAATCAAACGTATCACCGGGAAAACGGTGCCCAAGGGCGATGTCCTGGAAGTAGCCCGGGCAGCAGGAATAAGCGCCGCAAAACGTACTGCCGATTGGATTGTCTTTTGCCATAGTATGCCCATCGATTGGGTAGAAATCGATTATGAAATTGGCAAGGATCAGATCGCGGTAAATGCCCGGGTGAAATCTGTCTGGAAGACCGGCGTAGAGATGGAGGCCATGACCGCCGTGAGCGCTGCTTTGTTAAACATCTATGATATGCTAAAACCCCTGGATACGGAAATTAGTTTTAGTGATGTCCGCCTGGTAAAAAAGACCGGCGGCAAAAGCAACTTTAGAGATCAATTTGCCAAACCGTTACGAGCCGCTGTCATCGTTATGTCCGATTCCACCCATGCCGGAAAACGTAAAGACAAATCGGGTGTACTGATCCGCGAATATTTGCAAGAGAAGGGGATGGATATATTTGTATATGAAGTTTTACCGGATGACGCTACGAAACTCAAGGCCCGTTTATGCACCCTGGCCGATGAAGATAAAGCCGATTTAATTATCACCACCGGCGGTACTGGTTTTGGACCGGCGGATATAACGCCGGAGGCAACCAGGGAAATAATCGAAAAAGAAGCGCCGGGTATTGTAGAGGCCATTCGTAATCATGGCAAGGAACGTACGCCTTATGCCATGCTTGCGCGGCAAACGGCGGGTATTCGCGGAACAACATTGATCATCAACCTGCCCGGAAGCTCGCGAGGGGCAAAGGAAAGTCTGGATGCCCTTTTCCCAGGGATTGAGCATATTTTTCCCATGCTGTGGGGCGGCGGACATGATGAGGCGAAACGCTGGGTAAAACCATAAATGCACCAGAACCGGGCGTTGTGCCCGCGCAACAGATCCACAGTTTTGAGATACTATTGTTTGATTACAAATGGGATGTAGAAGAAGTAACCCGAAGAACCACTAAAAATTTATTCTCCAGAGCCCCGTTCACGATAACCCGGGAATTTGGATCATTTTTGAGAGTATCAGGAGGACGGAAAGATGGTTACCATCGAGCAAGCCGAAAAATTAATTTTAAAAAATGCACCGGACATAAGAACGGAATATTGTGCTTTACCCCAAACGCTGGGACGCACATTGGCCGAGGATATCATTGCCCGGGAACCGTCGCCCTTATTTACAAACAGCGCTATGGACGGTTTTGCCGTTCGCTGGACGGATATTGCCACGGCTTTTCAGAGGATCCCCATCGAACTGCCGGTTGCAGGTGAAAGTCAGGCCGGTATTCCCTACGGCGGAGAGGTGCAGGCCGGTCAGGCGATACGCATCAGCACCGGGGCCATGATGCCTGCGGGTTGCGACACCGTAGTGCCCATTGAAGAAATCGAATTTGTGAATGATCATATAAAAATTCTCAATATCCGTAAAAAATTTCAACATGTACGCCATGCGGGGGAAGAATATAAAACCGGTGGGTTGTTACTTAAAAAAGATAAAATTATCAAACCGGCGGATATCGCCTTGCTGGCCATGCAGGGTATTGCCGAAGTACCGGTTTATGCGCGTCCGTGCGTCGCTCTTGTCAGCACCGGATCGGAGTTAAAGCCTTTTGACAGCGGGCAACTTGCACCCGGTGAAATCCGCAACTCTAACAGCCCCATGTTACAGGCGGCGGTGGAAGAGGCTGGCGGCCGGATAACGGCCGTTCTCCATGTGAATGACGAGCGTAGGGCAACAGCGGAGGCCATTGATAAAGCAGTGGGTCTTGCGGATATAATTATCTCCAGTGGCGGGGTGTCCGTTGGGCCGCATGACCATGTAAAAGAAATTGCAGAAGAAGCGGGTTTTGAAGAAGTTTTTTGGAAGGTGCGGCAGAAACCCGGAAAGCCCATGTATGTGGCAAAAAAAGGGGGCGCCTTATTGATTGGTTTGCCGGGCAACCCGGTGTCGGCTTTTATGTGCTTTACCCATTATCTGAAACCATTGATCGAAAAAACAGCCGGGCAAGCCATAAAGCGTAAAACACTGAGCGCAACCAGCGGTGATGACATAAAAAATGAAATGGACCGTACGCACCTGATGCGGGTGCGGTTAAAATCAGACAATGGGAAAACGATATTTTCCGCATTGCATCTGCAAGGATCGCACATGCCGACCAGCGTGGCCCATGCCGACGGCTATGTGGTGATCATGCCGCACCAGCTTATACGCAGGGATGAAACGACGGAGGTTTTTTTGTTTTAATTTTTGTAACTATTCAGCTGTTCCATTTTTTTAGTGGTGAAGTGAGGCATAGCGCACAGT
>CAYWBI010000076.1:0-17296 GCA_964456445.1 uncultured Calditrichaceae bacterium | reverse complement strand
GTATGACATGAAGGAAATAGAATTTATAGTGGAAAAAAATCTGGAACCCTTTGTTAACTGCATTTTGGTAAAGGACTGCGATGCAGCCACGGCGCATACCAACATTCCTTTATATGCGGATGGGTACCCCGGAATCATGTTCCAGCAGGCCGTAAACGGTTTTTATTTGCTTCCCCGGAAAAAAAAACTGTCCGAACTTTTTTTATATGGTCAAACACTTGATCCTGTCTCGTTAGATGTAAAAGGCCCGTTTAAGTTTATTGTTTTTCAGCTATATCCTTTTGCGTCCAAATACCTGTTGGGCGTGGACCCGAAAAAGCTCAACGACGACTGCTTTGATCTGCTCCAATTAGATCACATTGACGTGGAGGCCTACAGGAAAGCGCTTATACGCTCCAATGACCTGAAAGAACAAGTACGCATCATTTCGGATTTAATGCTGACGTTAATTCAAACAAATCAAGTTTCACAGGACGATAGAATTCAAAGATCGATTGCCGCTATTCTCAAACATAAAGGACAAATAAAAGTAAAAGACCTTCCGCTGCAATTGTATATGAGTGAACGCACATTTGAGCGGAACTTTATGTCTCAGGTTGGATTGTCACCCAAACAATTCGCAAAGATCGTGCAATTTCAATGTTCATTGCACAAACTTTCCCGGGCAAACTTCAACAAATTGATTGATGTAGGCATTGATAGCGGCTTTTCAGATCAATCTCATTTCATACGTTCATTTAAAAAGTACACCGGCCAAACGCCCTCCGATTATCTAAAGCAGTCGGCAGGCAATTAAATTTTGCCGGTTTTATTCTATTTAACGGTCCTCCATCCGCTTACTTTTATGCCATTATTCAAACTCAAAACAGGAGAAGGATCATGAAGGTAATAGTATTTGGCGCAACGGGAACTATCGGAAAACATTTGCTTGAACAATCACTGGCCAAAGGGCATGATGTATCGGCCTTTTGCAGGGATGCCGAAAAGCTTAAGGATTTTGCACATCCAAAACTTAGAACTATTGAAGGAGATGTGCGCAACATGGTTGAAGTCAATAAAGCTATAAAAGGACAAGAAGCAGTGCTTGTTGCCTTAGGTTCCGGCAAAAAAAGAAAAAGCACCATCCGTTCACAAGGCACTAAGAATATAATTGAAGGCATGAAGACGAATGACGTTAAACGCTTAATCTGTCAAACGACTTTAGGGGCCGGTGACAGCAACGGCAATTTAAATTTCTTTTGGAAGCACATTATGTTTGGATGGTTTTTAAAACACGTATTCCTGGATCATGAACTGCAAGAGCAATATGTAAAGGGCAGCGGTTTGGACTGGACCATTGTTAGGCCTGGGGGCTTTACCGATGGCGAAAAAACGGATAATTATAAACATGGCTTTGGCACAAATGACACCTCCCTTAAACTAAAGATTTCCAGGGCAGATGTTGCCGGTTTTATTCTAACACAATTAAGCAGCGATAACTATTTGCATAAAACCCCGGGACTGTCATACTGATTTTCGTGTAATATAAATATATATTGTGCCACAGCGGTCATAAATAAATTTTGCGGCCCGTTTAAAGATCATCGTGACAGGTGTTTCATAATATAGCATCAATATTTTCAAAACGGGTCCTTAGTAAATGGTTTTAACCCTTTCAATATTTATTTAGGAGATGTATGATATTGTATCCTTTATGCAATTGAGACGGGCCCATTAAAAGTTTTATGTCCGGTGTTCAATTTTAGACAATATTTAATAACAACCGGGTCCCTGTTCTGAATTGGGGTTTATCATTTTTTTGAAATAGGCTTTAGCCAGAAATAAACCGACATTTAAAACCCGGTTGCCAGGTAAAAAGGGCAACAAAACGTCTGAGATTATCCTTGGTTACAAAAACGGGTTCATTTCCTTTTCCCGCCCAATGGTCGTTTCGGGCCCGTGTCCGGGATAACAGACCGTCGTATCAGGTAAGGTCAGCAAGCGGCTTTGTATGGAGCGCAGCAGTTGATCATAATCACCCATGGGTAAATCCGTGCGGCCAATGGAATCATAAAAAAGGACATCGCCGCAGATAAGCTGATCATCAAACAAAAAGCACATACTCCCCGGACTGTGGCCCGGGGCATGGATGGCCGTAAATTCCAGACCGGCTTCCGCGTAGCTGTGCCCGTCCTGCAAAAAGGAACTGATGGTGGGGGGTGGCGCTGTATCCATGCCGTAAGCCGCACCCTGTCGTTGCAGGTTGACCACAAACGGTGCGTCCGCTTCGCCAATATAAAAAGGGAGGTCATAACGGCGCTGCAGCTCGCCTGCATAACGGATATGGTCGATATGGCCATGGGTATTGTAAATAGCCACGGGCTTTAAATTTTTATCATCAAGATAACCCACAATTTTTTGTGGCCCGTCCCCCGGATCGATCAGTACACAGGGCGCGTTGTCTGGCGACTGATGAACGATGTAGGTGTTCATCTGAAAGGGGCCAACGGTAATTTTATGGATGACCATCTTATTTTGCCGCAATATATCGTTTTTGGATTATTTGCATGTGGTGGATTACATGCCCCGCCATGATGTAGGCCGCCGCGCGCACGGACATTTTTTCCCCGTTGGCCTCACCCTTTCTTTTCCACATTGCCGTTGAAAGTGAGGTCAGAAAATGAATGGCCAGCTTCCGTTGCAGATAAAATTGCTCCACCAGCGTGGTCAGCGCCTGCCCGCCATAATTAGATGCCTTGATATAGTTGTCTTGGTCAAAACCGGGCAAGGCCGTAAAATCCTTGCGGCTAAAGCGCATCAGTCGATAAAGAAACACCATCTCGGTGTCATTGATATGGCCAACCACCTCCTTTATGCTCCATTTTCCTTTTTCATAGCGGTAATCGGCCTTGTCCTCCGGCACATTTGCGAAGTAGGCACAAAACAAATCATTTTGTTTATCAAGAATTTGTATTAAATCGCCCTTGGGGACAAGGTCAATATAGCTTTGATAGTATGTGGCATATTCGCCTTTTTGTGGTCTGGTCACGGTATCCTCATCGTTTTATGGATTAAAAAAATTAAATCTAATCAATTATCGATAACTTGCCTGTAATTTTTATCAAAAGATGTTTTTTTTTACATTCAGGAAGCGATTTGTATTATCGGCCCATTTTATATGAAAGAAAAACACAATGTTTCTGCTTATGCTGCTTATCAGTCTGCTTCTGTCCCTGTTTTGTGTTCCGTTTTTACTGGCGGAAAAATACCGTGCTGCCTCCGATTTTTCACGTGCCCCGGTCATTATTATACTAAGCATCGGCCTATGGATGCTATATTTTTTTTTGCTGCATGATTTTATAAGCCATATTGCTATCGGTCTTTTTTTGCTGGTCTTTGCCTTTTCACGGCTTGGCGTCTATCCTCTGCCCGGCTACTTTGTCTCCGCCAGGGGCCTCACAGCGCTGCATCTTATACTTATGGCCGTCATCTCCGCGATGAGCGGCTTGCCAATGATGGATTCAATATTGGTCTTTTTGCTTTTTGTTCCCTTTACAATGCTAAGCATTGTTGTCTTTAAAGGGCCGTTTATACGGTATCGGCGAAAAAAGGTTGAAAATGTGAAACTCTTGTTAGAACTTTTTTCCGTACTCGATGGTATATTTGTTTTTATTATAACCCTGATCATTGTCTCAGACAGGGTGCGGTTTTTAGAAAAAATCGCAAATCAGGTATTTTAACAAGGAGAAGTAATGAAGAATTTACGGATAAGCATTATCGCGCTGGTTGTATTGCTGGCCTCGCAGGTTTTCGCCCAGAACAGGAAAGCGCCGGATTTTAGCTTAAAGACATTTGATGGTAAAACCATTGCCCTTTCGGATTATAAAGGCAAAGTGGTGCTTGTCAATTTTTGGGCGGTATGGTGCCCACCCTGTCTGCATGAAATGCCCGATCTGGAAAAACTGAACAACAAATATAATGCAAAAGGTCTTCAGGTGCTTGGTTTGACCGTATCATCAAAAGAGAAGAAAATCCCCGGTAAAATAAAGTCAACCGGCGTCAGCTATCCCGTGTTGATAAATGCGGATAAATTGGTTGCGGTTTACGGCCCATTTGGGGCCATCCCTCAAAGTTTTATCATAGACCGTAAAGGCTATATTGTAAAACAAATTACCGGCGCCTTGTCTTTTAAGGAGTTTGAAGCCGAGATAAAAAAATTGCTTTAACGGGGCATCAAGGTCTTTCGCATAGCTTCTATAAGCCAGGGGGACGGCAGATTGGCGCGATTGGTTATCAGCAAAACAAAATTGCTGGCCAGTATTTCTTCCGGGTGAAGGATGTATTGTGTATTGCGGCCGATTTTGTCCCAAAAGTCGTTTATGCTTCCCGGCGCATATAGTACAGGTGCGTCATTTTTTATAACGGCTGCCCAGCGGCCGTTTTTTTCTTCAATCTCTAACAGCATAAAATTAATGCTCTGAAAAATCCCCCCGGGGGCTTTGGGGTTATAAACCGCTTGCGCGCTAAATAAAAACGGGGTGAGTGATTTTGTGCCGCCATCTACCCTGAGCCGTATCATCGTATTTAGCTTTGGCGCATCCGGATTGGTTATTCGCCGTACATCCCATTCCTCGGGCAGTTTAATTTCGTTTATTTCATCAAAACCGATTAATCGGTATAATTCCTTTTGCAGAGGGGCATTTTCCCGTGACAGGACATGAAAGATTTCGTGAATAAGCGTATTTCGTAGTTCGTTATTCTTCTGGTTTAACATTGGCTCTGTAACAAAAACACCATTTTGCCGGGTATAGGCAACATCAACGCCGCCCATTTCCAAAGATGTGGTTTTTAATAATAAGATAGAATCCGGCAAATTAAGATGGTAAGGGGCAATCAACCGGGAAACGGTATCGATAAATGAAGTAAAACGTCTTTTTTCATCTGCCGACCAGGTGCGTACATTTTGGGCACAGTAATTTAGATATGTTTTTTGGTCGATCATTTTATCTGTATTCATTCCCGCCGATCGGTCATAAGCGCTTAAGCGGGATGTATAATCATCATTGGTCATGATAAAACGGGCCGCGCGTAGTGAATCCGCAAAGTAAACCGATGTCGTACCGGTCAGGTTTCCCGCCTCAAGGCAGAAAAATGATATTGCGATAATCCATGAAAAGAGAAGTCGCTTCTTCATGTCGTTCCTTTTAGTTGGTATAAAAACTTTTTAACCGGGTTACCTTTAGCATACTAAAAAACAAAATGGCAACGCCAAACCATTGATAGATATTCAAAATATTCTTATGTACCCAAAACTCTAAAAGGACCGCTGTAAGTGGAAAAGCCAGTTCGGCAATAGTTGCCAGCGATGCTTTTATATGCTTTAAGCCGTAATAATATAAAAAGATACCGGGTGCCCCGGTTACAAGCGTGATAGCTAAAAAGATTCTCCATTGGCTACCACTTACCTGGTTGACGGCATGCAAATCCCCAAGGGCCAAAACCATGACAAACATAATGCTTGCGCTAAAAAGAAAGCGCAAATAGGTTGCAAGGTGGAAAGAAATATTCTTTAAGGCGCGTTTGCTAAGCACCGTGGACGAGGCAAATCCTATGGTGGCCAGGATGGCAAAAAGTGACGCTTCCATGGTTTTACCACCGGCGCCCATCCCCGGTAATGTAAACCCAAAAGCCATAACGTAGGCGCCCACTACCGCTAATGCCGCCCAGAAATAAAAAATCCTCGGTGGGCGTTCTTTTAAAAAGATGGACGCCAGGAGAATGGCAAAGACAGGTTGTAATTTTTGAATAAGCACAACGATGGACAAATTTACAAAGTTCACATAGAACAGGGCCTTGGTAATGGCCATTGTGCCGATTGCGCCGCCCATGATTGCAACACCGGCAAACGCCAGATAGTCATGTGTTTTTAAATGGGCCATATTTTTAAAAGATTTTATGTAGAAAGGCGATAACACAAGGACAATAATTGTGGATTCAATAAACACAACCAGTGAAACGGGCAAGGTGTATAAACCCGGTCGTAAAAGAATACCGTCGATACCCCATAGGGTGGCGGCGATGATGACATAAAAAGGGCCAAAGTTTTTCATAATAGCGGGTTCCGTTCAAAATGAAACCAAGGTTAAAAAAACATTTGCTAAGATTAAAGAAAAAAGTAAGATTTATTCTTAAATGGACAGCAGGTTATAAAACCCTTCCATTTCAAAATAAATGGCCTGCAAGCCATGGCGCCACATTAGAAATGCTTTTTAACAGCTAAAAGGGAAATCCTATGTGCAAACACATCTTCTTGCTTTTATTGTTTCTTTTTATGTCCTGCAACCCAAAACTCTCCGGTAAACGGCAAAGCGCTTATTCCAGCAAAGATTACATTCGCGCGCATTTATCATTTTTAGCTTCCGATAACATGGAAGGACGGGAGGCAACAAAACGCGGAGCCCGGGTGGCTGCTGATTATATCGCCGCACAACTACAATTATTCGGTGTGCAGCCTTATGGGGACAATGGGACATATTTTCAGAATTTTCCCATGTATTTAAGCAGCTATGATCCGGGCGCCCATCTCGTTTTAAATGAAAACGGCTCCATGCAGCAGATGGAAATCGGGACGCATTTTCTGCCGTATAATAGCGGCAATAGCGGAGAAAATTTAAAGGAAATGATTTTTGTGGGTTATGGGATAACCGATTCGCTTTATAACTATGATGACTACAAGGGATTGGATATCCGGGGCAAAATTGTTGTTATGCTCTCCGGAAAACCTTCCCGCCCCAATGACGACGCCTTCTTTAAGGGGGCAAAATCATCACAATGGTCCCGCTCGCGCAGCAAGCGTAAACTGGCAAAAAATTATGGGGCAAGCGGAATTGTTATCCTGCCGGACATCAAAGCGGTGCAACGGTTTGCACGTTTTAAACAATGGTTTCTTTCGGAGCAATTTAAATTAGATCCACCACAACAGGATGTAAACAGTATTCCGCCTGCAATTATTGCGGACAGCACGTTGGCAAAAAGGATACTAAACTGGAACGACCGCGGCTATAATTCCCTTCTTGAGGAAATTCACAGCGGCAGACTGTTAGCGGGGAAAAGACTAAATCCGACCATATCAATTTTAATCAAAAAGCAAACGCGCAAGGCCGTAGCAAGAAATATTGTGGGGATTCTACCGGGCAGGGACCCACGCAAGGCAAATGAACTTGTCGTTGTTAGCGCCCACTATGACCATTTGGGCATACGCGATACGGTTGTTTACAATGGCGCGGACGACAATGGCAGCGGTACAACATCCATACTGGAAAGCGCGCATCAGCTTGCATCTATGGCCAACAATGACCGTTCGGTTTTGTATGTCTTTTTTACCGGAGAGGAGAAAGGCCTGTTAGGCTCCGGATATTTTACGGATCATTTTAAACAAATGGACAAGGTGATGGCGGAAATCAATATGGATATGGTCGGTCGGGGGGCTGCCGATTCCCTCTATGTAATCGGTTCTGGACGGATCAGTCCGGAATATTACCAAATGGTGGAAACCGCAAACAAGCAATCGGTACATTTTAATTTTAATTATTTACTCGATGATGAAAATCATCCGAGTAATATTTACCATCGGAGCGACCACTGGAATTTTGCCAAACATGGTATTCCCATTGTTTTTTTCTTTGACTATGATATGCAGGACTACCACAGTCCGAGGGATGATTTTTCCAAAATAAATATCAAGAAAATTGAGCGCATTATCCGCTTAACGACAAAATTAACATTAAATACGGCAAATCTCAATCATTGGTTAGATAGGGACAGAATTGAGCAAACGAATTAGCCTGTTTACCCCGGGGTTTTCTTGTGTCTTTAGCTTAAAAAAGCTGATCCATTAAAAAAAACTTTAAAAACAACGTTTAAAATCAGAAATTTGTTTGCTGAAAAAAAAAGGAAGTTGTAAATTGCCTTGATTCGTCAGAAAATTTCATAATTAAAATACTACCAAATCATCAACGGGGAATAGTGCTATGCAATATTCACAGGTTTTCCGGTCGAGTATCGGGAAAAAGCTCTTGCTTGGGGCATCAGGGTTTATTTGGGCAAGTTTTATTATTGTCCATCTTATTGAAAACCTTTTGTTGTTTGCCGGCCCGGAGCTATTTAATAAATATGTACACGCCTTAACAAGTTTAGGACCCGTACTATATGTCGCCGAATTGTTTTTAGTTATAACCTTATTGATTCATTTGTTTTACGCGATCAAGGTTACTTTAGAAAACAATAGCGCACGCGATATAAAATACAACAAGTTAAAAAGCGCAGGAGGGGCAAGTAAAAAAGGCATAGCCACTTCTACCATGATTTACACCGGGTTACTTATTATAACCTTTATTGTAATCCATCTTTTTAACTTCAAGTACGGCCTTCATTACACCGTAACATATGACGGCGTGGAGATGCGTGATCTTTTTCGCACCGTGATTGAATTTTTCTCAAATCCCCTCAATGTAGGGTTCTATGTGATCATCATGATTTTACTTGGAACACATTTAAGTCATGGGTTTTGGAGTGCTTTCCAGTCATGGGGTTTAAACGGTCGTCGTTTTACACCATTTATTCATAGTTTTGGAATAATTGTGGCAACCGTTTTGGCGATTGGTTTTATTGGTATTCCTTTATTTTTCTTTTTTACAGGAGGCGTGGCATGAAATTAGATTCTAAAGTTCCTTCAGGACCATTGTTTGACAAATGGGACAAGCATAAGGAAGCGCTAAAACTTGTAAACCCGAAAAATAAACGTAAATATACCATTCTTGTAGTCGGTACCGGTCTCGGCGGCGCATCTGCAGCTGCTTCACTTGCCGAAATGGGTTATAATGTAAAATCCTTCTGTATCCAGGATTCTCCCCGCCGTGCGCATAGTATCGCCGCACAGGGTGGGATTAATGCTGCAAAAAACTATCCCAATGACAATGACAGTATCTGGCGTTTGTTTTATGACACTATAAAAGGCGGGGATTATCGTTCCCGCGAGGCCAATGTTTACCGGCTCGCTCAGGTTTCCAATAATATAATTGACCAGGCCACCGGACAAGGCGTGCCATTTGCCCGCGAATATGGCGGCAATCTGGCCAACCGCTCTTTTGGCGGGGCTCAGGTTTCACGGACTTTTTACGCCAGGGGCCAAACCGGTCAGCAACTCCTGCTTGGCGCCTATAGCGCCTTGATGCGTCAGGTCGATGAAGGCATGGTTGAAGTTTTTGAACGCCGCGAAATGCTGGATTTGGTTGTTGAAGATGGACATGCCCGTGGTATTATTGTTCGTAACCTTGTTACCGGTGAAATTGAATCGTATGCGGGTCATTCCGTGGTTTTGGCCACCGGTGGATACGGCAATGCTTATTTTCTTTCTACAAACGCGGTGAACTCCAATGCGACGGCGTCCTGGCGCAGCCATAAAAAAGGTGCTGCTTTTGCAAACCCCTGTTATATTCAAATTCACCCGACCTGTATTCCTGTTTCCGGTGAGCATCAATCAAAATTGACTTTGATGAGCGAAAGCCTGCGTAATGACGGACGTGTTTGGGTCCCAAAGAAAAAAGGCGATAAACGCCCCGCAAATGAAATTCCGGAAGAAGAACGTTATTATTATCTTGAAGAGCGCTATCCAAGTTTTGGAAACCTTGTGCCCCGTGATGTTGCATCACGGAATGCCAAGGACGTATGCGACGATGGGCACGGTGTTGGGGCTACAGGCCTTGCCGTAAACCTGGATTTTGCAGATGCCATTAAGACATATGGGGAGGAGACAATACGTGAACGTTATGGAAACCTGTTCGAAATGTACGAACGGATCACAGGCGAAAACCCATATAAATCACCAATGCGCATCTATCCAGCCATTCACTATGTTATGGGTGGTTTATGGGTTGATTATGATCTGATGAGCAGTATTCCCGGTTTGTTTGTTTTGGGCGAAGCCAACTTTTCCGATCATGGTGCAAACCGCCTGGGAGCCAGCGCCCTGATGCAGGGATTGGCAGACGGCTATTTTGTTTTGCCTTATACAATCAATGGATATATGGCCGGTATTGCTGCCGATGAACTGAAAACCGATACCGAAAACTTTAAGGAAGCACGCCAGGCCGTTGATGATCAGATAAAAAAATTACTCTCGATAAAGGGCAAACGTACGGTAAAAGATATCCATCGCGAATTGGGTAAACTGATGTGGAACAATGTAGGTATGGCGCGCTCAGAGGCCAGCCTGAAAAAAGCTCTTGAAGAAATACCCAAATTACGTGATGAATTCTGGACTAACGTCAACGTTCCGGGCAGCAGTGATGATCTGAACAAAAGCCTGGAAATGGCCGGAAGACTTGCGGATTATCTTGAGTTGTGCGAATTAATCGCCCGCGACGCCCTCAATCGTGCGGAATCATGTGGTGGTCATTTTCGTGAAGAAAGCCAAACCGAAGAAGGCGAAGCAAAACGCGATGACGAGAATTTCTCATACGTTGCCGCCTGGGAATATAATGGGCCGGATAAGGAACATATCCTGCATAAAGAAAAACTTGTGTTCGAGAATGTGAAGCTGACCCAACGTAGCTATAAATAGAGGAGCTCTGAAATGGAAAAAACATTAAACCTAAGACTGAAAATATGGCGCCAAAAGGACGCGAAGAGCCCCGGCAAATTAGTTGATTACGACGTTAAAGATGTTTCCACGGATATGTCCTTTTTGGAAATGCTTGATGTTTTAAACGAAGAATTGAGCCAAAAAGGGGAAGACCCGGTAGAATTTGACAGCGATTGCCGGGAAGGAATTTGTGGTACATGCGGAGTTGTAATTGATGGTGTTCCACATGGTCCGCAAAAAGCTACAACCGTTTGCCAGCTTCACATGCGTCAATTTTCAGATGGCGACACCATTGTAATTGAACCGTGGCGCGCAAGGGCATTTCCGGTTATTAAAGACCTTGTTGTTGACCGTAAGGCATTTGACCGCATTATGACATCGGGTGGTTATATATCCATCCGGACGGGCAGCGCGGCTGAAGCCAATGCCATTCCTGTTCCAAAGGACGATTCTGATATCGCCATGGATATGGCGGCCTGCATTGGATGCGGGGCATGTGTTGCAGCGTGTCCAAACGCTTCGGCCTCTCTTTTTGTCGGCGCAAAAATCTCACAATTTGCCTTGTTGCCACAAGGGCAGGTTGAAGCTGCCCGCCGCGTTGAAAAGATGGTTGTTCAGATGGATGCCGAAATGTTTGGCGCATGTACCAATATTCAGGAGTGTGAAGCGGTGTGCCCGAAAGAAATTTCAATTTCGGCCATTGCCCGGATGCGCCGGGAATATATAAAAGCGGCTGTTAAATAACAGCCGATAAAAAGTGTAAAGCGTGAGAGACAATAAGGGTAAAAATAAGATTTACCTGAAAATGCTCCGCAATTTTTGTTACTCTTTTTAAATTTATATTTTTCATAAGCTTTGTTTTTTTTATAAAAGGCTGTCTGATATAGAGGCAGCCTTTTTTTGTTTTTGTGAATTTTTCCCTGGCGGTGACCGGAGCTTAAAAACTGTAATTTAAACCGACCAGGACCGTTTGGATTGAAATCTTTTCATTTGCCGTTTCCGAACTGTAAATATAATCCGTTACACTTTTCCAGGAGCCGGTCGTATAACTGGCATTTAGCACTGTGTTACGGTCCACACGGTAGCCAAGCCCACCACTGTAAAAGACACGATCGCTATCTTTGTTGCTAAACCTGTAAGCTGATGGTTCCATCCGGTATCCGGCGCGAAGCATCAAACGCCCATCCATAGGTTTCAATTCCCCGCCAAAAGCATAGCTAAGCGTACCCTTGTAATTTTCCCGCGTATATAAATTTTCCGAAAGCAGATTGTCATAATCCGCTGCATCCCGGTTAGCAGGCATATTAAATTCCATCTGTGACCAATCGACATATTTTGCCGAAGCGCTTAATGTCAGAAAATCGTTGTGCAAGGCCAGACCTGTTTCAAACTTGAAAGGCAATTTTACAATATAGTCAAATGTACCGGAACCTAAGTCATAGGCGTCAATCGGAACAGTCAAGTCATCATAGGCTAACTCGTCGTTCTCCGCCCAGCTCTCATCTATGGTAAGCGATGTGGGAAAAGTAATTGTCGTACCTAATTGCAAAACCGGTGAAAGTTGAAACATACCACCAAGTTTTGCCTCAAAGCCTGAAAAATCCGATGTGATTCGTTGATGATAGGCGTAATAATCAAAATCAATACCGGCGCCGCTGTTCAAAGTGTAAACATTGTTAACATCATCCTGGCGATAATCATAGCTATACTCTTTTTGTCCGCCATAAAAGCTTAGGGTAAGACCGGCATTAAATCGAGGGGACAGTGCGATAGCGGCAGCCATCGACCATTGATGCAGCTCCCCGGTATTTTGTAAAGTAAACCGCTGTTGAACACCACTGTCAAAATAAACGATATCATTATTTCCATAGTCAAAATAAAGATCATTGCTCCGGCGTGAAAAGCCTTTAAGATTTGTAAAACCATCAAAGTTATGAATGGTCTGATAGCCAAAAGCAACCACAAAACTGCCCTGATACACTTCAAACGGATAAGCCATGCCAATATTCTGAAGCTTGGTAAAGGCCTGGTCCTCGTTATTTACCGTACCTGAATATGTACCGTCGTTTTGGAAATTATTATGATAAAGTCCCGCTGAAAATTCGGATTTTTTTATAGATGCCAATCCGGCAGGGTTCCAATATATGGCGGAATAATCATTGGCCTCGGCGTTATAGGCATTGCCCATGCCTGCAGCCCGAATACCAAAGCCATTACCATATTGCGCCCACTCCAAAACTTCATCGGTGGTTTGTGTGTAGCCAACGCTAATCAACATCAGCAATAAAATTCCAAGATACTTTTTCATTTTCGATCCTTATCTTCTGTGAGACCTGGACGACCCTGTCGAGCGCGAAGATGATTTGCTTCTGCTGCCCGACGAAGAGCGTGTTGCCGGGCGTGAACTGTGACTCCCACCGCTTGACCCTGAGTATGAACCATGGCTGTTGCCATAAGAACGTTGAGTGGGTTTGCTCGAATGCTTGCGGCTGCTTCCGGCGCTCTTTTGCCTCGGTGTGCTTCGATATACCTTTTTAGGGGCACGGCTTTTAGGCGCGATATATTTGGATCTGCGAGGCGCCTTTTGTTTTTGCCGTATATTTTTAGGTGCACTACTTTTGACGGTTCTTCTTGTACCGTAATAATGACGGGTATATTTCTGTTTTGCCACTCTGCGTTTGGCCCTTTCCGCGGTACGCTTTGGCCTATTGCTTTTTGTTCCGGCCAGACCACTTAGATGTGCGCCATGATCATCCGTGTGTAAAATGCGTGTAGGACGCGTATTCTTGCCCCGACGAGGTGATCGTGTCCTGTCGCCACTGTGATTGCCCGAGCCTCCACTTCCTCCAACAGGCCGGTAAACCGGTCGGCTGGCAAGACCGTCATCATTGCCCGAGCCGCTGCCCGGGCGACGTGGAGAACGACGCACCGGTGCGGACGGATGACGGTCGTCAAACGAGCGTGGCGTTTTGTGAACGATTGGCGGCGCATATCCACCATAACCACCGCCCCAATATCCATAATACCCACCACCGTAATAGGGATCATATGCCGGATAATAAGGATAATAAGGCGGATAAACCGGATACACGGTATAGCCAGGATAGCTCCACCAGACGTCCCATGGATCATAGAAATAATCATAATCGTAATAATAATAAGCATAGTACGGATCAATATAAATAATGGGGTCTATGACTATATGATGACGCCACCTGCCATCGCGAAAATAAATACGGCGGTGCAAATCCCATGGGCGGTAGTCAGATCCAATAACAATATCAATCTGTGGCAAATTCGAATTATCATAACCTGGGTTATCCTCATATTGATCCTGGCTATAATAAACACTATCCGCTTCCGGCCCATCATACTGCTGCATTTGTTCTTGCCGGTTATCCTGGCGATAGCCATAATCATCAGTGTTATCTCCCTCTGCTGCAAATTTTGTATAGCAGGATGTCAGGGAAAAAACACTTATTAACAGCAAATATGTTATAATTTTCATGGTTGCACCTCTTTATGCTCTTTGATTCTCTTAGTACAAAGCCCGTGCCAAATATTTTATGGTTATAAGTGCAAAAAAAACAACAAAAAAACACTGGACAATCAATCGTTGCGTAAACAACGTTAACAACAAATCATCAAAGCGTAAACTTCGTTAATGATTTACCTTGAACTTGTGTACGTTTATCTCATGTCTTTTTAACATTTTGTGTAATCCCACGCGGCTTATCTCTAAGTCAAGCGCCGCCTTTTGGATATTTCCCCGACTCTTCCTGAGGGCCCGGGAAATCATTCCATGCTCGAGTTCATGTATGGCAGTCTTTAAAGATTTGATTTCCATCGTATTCGCATTGCCTTTACTAATATCAAAAAACCGTTCGGACAATAGTTCACTGGTAATAAATGCACCGGAATCCGCTAAGGTAACCATTCGCTCAACTTCATTTTCCAGTTCACGGACATTGCCGGAGAATGATGCGTCCTGCAGTAAACGGACAACATTCTTATCAACGCCCTTTATTTCTTTATTGATGCGCCGGGCATACTTATCAACAAAGAACTCAATCAGGTCGGGAATATCCTCTTTACGCTGGTTGAGGGGTGGCAAAAAAATAGGAAAAACATTTAGCCGATAATAGAGGTCCTCGCGGAAACTGCCCTGCTGCACTTCCTTTGCCAGGTCCCGGTTGGTTGCGGCAATTACCCTGGTATCCACATGGATTGTTTTATTTCCCCCGACCGGTTTTACCTCACCCTCCTGCAACACCCTCAAAAGCCCTAACTGCAACGACGGTGAGGTATCCCCAATTTCATCAAGAAAAATGGTTCCGCCATCGGCCTGCTCGAAAAGACCTTTTTTATCCGCAATGGCCCCTGTAAAGGCGCCTTTTACATGACCAAACAGTTCGCTTTGTAACAAGGTGTCCGGTATGGCGCCGCAATTTTGCGCTAAAAATATTTTATCACGCCGGTCGCCGTTAAAATGGATCATCCGTGCGAGCATCTCTTTACCCGTACCGGTATCCCCAAGCAAAAGAACGGTTGTAGGTGTATTGACCACCTTGCGGATATATTTGTAAACTTTTTGGATGGCCGGACTATGACCAATGAAATTACCTAAATCGAGCTGTGTCTCTACGGTTGACTTAAGACGAAGGTTTTCTTGCGACAATCTTTCGTTTGCTACTTTTAGCTCTTCGCGGAGTTTTTCATTTTGGAGTTTTAGGTTAAACTGTTTTACCGCGCCCCGGACAAGAAGAAGCAGTTCATCGGGCTCAAAAGGCTTAGAGACATATTGATAAATTTTAGCCGTGTTTACCGCATTAATCGAGGCGTCGATATCTGCATAGCCGGTGATAAGGATACGTATCGTTTCGGGTTTTATTTGGCGGCTTTTATCAAGAAACGTAACGCCATCCATCCCAGGCATCCGTTGATCGGATAAAATGACGGCAATGTTTTCCTGCTTTAGAACCGACAAACCCTCGGAGCCGGAACTTGCGGTAAAAACGGTAAATTCCCTTTTAAATAGGCGCTTAAGTGTGCTCAATATTTCTGTTTGATCATCCACAATCAAAAGTGCATCGTCTTTCATTTATTTTTCTCCATCTAATGGAATTTTCACCGTGAAAGTAGTGCCATCCTTCTTATTGCTTTTTACATCTATCTCGCCATGGTGTTTTTTTATAATTGAATAGGTTATACTCAATCCCAGACCGGTGCCACTGTTTACCGGCTTTGTAGTAAAAAATGGATCGAATATTTTTGATATAACATCCTTAGGGATTCCCGGACCGCTGTCATGGATAGAGACAAGCAGATAAGGGCCGCTAATCCTGCTGCTTATATCAATATTCCCTGCTGTACCCACCGCCTGGACAGCGTTGTTCAATATATTTAAAAACACCTGGTTTAATTGCCCGGGGTTGCATAAAAAATTCGGATTGTCTATGTATTCCGTAGAAATATGAATATCATCCGGTACCTGCATCTTTAGAATTTTTAGACATGATTCAATAATTTCCTGTATGGTTGAATTCTTCCAGTCCGCCTCATCTAAACGCGAAAAATTTTTTAAACTTTGTACGATGTCTTTTACCGATTTGCTTCCGTTGGCACTATCATTGATAATTTCCCTGATTTCATTGATTACATCCTGCATGGCCTCAGGACCGGAGCTTTCACCGAGAAAACCTTCCAAATCTTTAAGATAATTATTAAGTATTTTCATGTTTGCATAGATAAAACTAATCGGGTTGTTCAACTCATGGGAAATCCCGGCAACAAGTTGCCCGAGGGACGCCATTTTTTCCGAATGGATAAGCTGACTTTCTTTTTGCTGCAACTCGCGGAACAAGCGGTTGAGTTCCTTGTTTTTCTCATCGAGCAAAAGATTGGATTTTTCCAACTCGGAAACATATTCTTTTTTGACCTTGCTACGCGTCAATTCTTCAATAAGCCGGGCCGTCTCCCGGATATAGTTGTTGTTGGCTATGGCAATTGCTATTTGACCGGCCAGCGTCTCCAGCTGAATGATATCGTCCGTATCAAAGGCCCTGCTTTTAGAATTAAACTGAACAAACAGAAACCCTAATACCGCTTGCAGACGTTTTATAATAAATAATCTTCCAAATTCAATCCGGTCCGTTTTATCTTTGATTCCTGCTTTGCCCGGAAAACTTTTGTTCCGGCCCAGAAAGGCAATATCATTTGGGCTAAAATCCAGTTTGGGCAGATTGCGTCCGATCTCACTGTCCGAAATATGACGTGCCAGACCCTCTTCGGAAATTTGGTAATATCCGCAGCTTTTGATTCCCGGGTGTTTACCGATTGTTGCCAGTACTTCTTTGATGAGCTGTTCGTTATCATGGATATTTATGATCCGATCCGACAGAAGCCTTAATAACTCATGGATACGGTCTTTTTTTCGGCGCAGCCGCAACGAGTGCTCGGAGAAAAAAACGGACAGGGCCCCGCCGATCAAAACGATACTTGCCAGCAATTTTAACAACGCCAAACTTGAAAGATAGCGCAGACTAATAAACAACAATAGGCTGACCACAAACCACATGATAAGCTGTACACTAACCGTTGTATTTGACCAGCCGTAGCGACGAAGGCCAAGCAATAAATAACTGGTAATTATGCCAACGGTCAACAGGAAGAAAA
>CAYWBI010000075.1:0-17385 GCA_964456445.1 uncultured Calditrichaceae bacterium | reverse complement strand
TGAAAGCATCTGGACTCAAGGGTACACAGTGCCGCATCTGACTAACCCCGTCCTTCAGGGCGGGGATGAAAGCGAACAACGCCATTATTGGGGGCTTTAGCCCGCCACCTTTTGGGCTAAAAGCCCTGATGAATCAATCGGTTCGTTCGTCCCCGGGATAAATCCCAGGGCTATTCAAAGAAGGAAAACAATTTGATAGAATTTCCAGGGATTCGCTTGCCAGAACCTTTTGCTTATTGCAACAATATCAAATTCCAGGGGTTTTCATTCATCTTTAATTCAATAAGCATTAAGATTAACTAAAAGGCGTATTCTATTTCCACACAAAACGAGAAAGAACCAGTTTTTCATTTCAGAAAAAAGGGCTTATTCGGTTTTGAGGCCCTAAGCATTCACATACCCGTTCTTTCTTAATTCTGGAGAAATATGTATTCGCAAGAACAAGTTATAGAAGTTTCCCAGAAAAATAACTTACACCCGATTCGAATAGTTTCTGATCTTTATTGCCTGGAATATTTTTATCAATCCATTTGCCAATCCGTTCGGAATGGGCCATTTTACCTAATATACGACCATCCGCGCTGGATATACTTTCGATTGCTAATTTTGAACCGGATGGATTAAATTGCCATTCCATGGAAGGCGCTCCGCTCCCGTCCACATATTGTGTTGCTATTTGCCCCTGTGTATTCAGTTTATGTAAAACATCCAACGACCCTTCAATACGTCCTTCGCCATTTGAAATGGGTACCGTATGCACAGCGCCCTGCTGTGTTTTCAAAAACCAGGGGGACAACCGGGAAATAACCCGCGTATGCACTGGGCGGGCATAATGCCTGTTTAGCTTATTAAAAGTCAGTGTGGGCGCATCGATCGGGAGTGTTTCCATAATCTCGCCATAAGGAAGCAGGCCTACCCTTATCAAAGCCTGAAAACCATTACAAATCCCTAAAACCAATCCATCCCTTTTGGTAAGTAAACGCATTACCGCGTCACGGACAAGCGGGTTCCTCAAAACTGCCGCGATAAATTTTCCGGATCCGTCCGGTTCATCACCGGCGCTGAAGCCGCCGGGGATCACTAAAATATTTGAACGGTCGATCTCTTTTGCCCAGGCGGTTAACGAGGCATCTATCATTTTCGGGGACAAATTTTTAAATACAAAGCCCTCAACGGCGGCCCCCGCACGCTGAAATGCTGCGGAAACATCAAACTCACAATTCGTTCCCGGAAAAACCGGTATGCTGACCCTGGGGGATTTATTTACATTTATGGAAAAGCGCCCGGGGAAATCCAACCCGGTAAGCGCACATTCTTTTGTACCCGTATGATGGTTTGGAAAAATTTCTTCTAAAGGTTTTTGCCATTCGGCATATAATTCTTCGATGGCTATTGTCCCTGAACCCTTTATTGATACTACAGGATTTGCTGTGGTTGTGCCTATCAAATGATAGTGCAATCTGCCAGCGTGCAGCAGCCGCTCGCCCTCCGCATCCGTTTCCAGTATGATGGCTGTATAATCCGGTAAGAAAAAACGTCCGGTATCGTCTATATCAATGCCGATACGGTTACCGAAACACATTTTGGCCAGGGCGTCTGCAATACCATAGCGGCCTACCGCCCGTGCCGCAAAAATTTTCTTTTGTAACATCAGGACCCGAATCTGATCATACATATCTTTTAGCAGATTAAAATCCGGGATATCATCCGCATTAAGCGGTACATACACACAAATCACCTTGTGTCCCGCCGCTTTAAACTCGGTGGAAACCACGTCATCGGAATCTACCGGACTAATGGAAAAAGCGACCAACGTTGGTGGAACAGAGATATCTTCAAACGTACCGGACATACTGTCTTTACCCCCAATTGCCGCTATCATTAGTTGCATCTGGGCCTTAAAAGCCCCAAGCAATGCCGCATAAGGTTTGCCCCAGCGCAAGGGGTCGTCCCCTAATTTTTCAAAATACTCCTGAAAGCTCATATAAATTTTTTTATAATCTACACCTGCCGCTACTAATTTCGTTACCGATTGAATTACCGCAAACAAACCGGCATGAAAAGGCGAACATTGACCTAAATAGGGATCAAATCCCCAACTCATTGCAGTGGCCATGCTGCTTTCCACAAAGGGAAGACGTGCCACCATACAATCAATGGGCGAATCACCATTAATGCCTCCGAAGGGCTGCAAAACCGTCCGTGCCCCTATAGATGAATCAAATTGTTGTTGTAGCCCCATTTGTGAGGCCACATTTATATCGCCCAGTAATTGTTTCCATTGTATTTTTAATGACGAGCTTTTCAACGGGAGTACCGGCTGCCTGAAATACCCCTGAAGATTGGGTGAGACAATCTGCACATCCTGGCTGGGGCGTATGCCGTTTGTATTCAAAAAATTGCGGTCAATATCTACAATGCAGTCATTTTCCCAGAACATCTTTAAGCGCGCTGATTCCGTAACCCTGGCAATGGCAACCGCTTCAACATTCTCATTCAGTGCCTTCTGGCAAAGCCTCGCTAAGTCCCGGGGATGAATAACAACCGCCATTCTTTCCTGTGATTCAGAGATTGCCAGCTCGGTCCCGTCCAGCCCCTCATATTTTTTAGGGACTTTATCGAGATTGATATCAAGCCCGTCGCACAACTCTCCAACCGCAACCGCAACACCGCCCGCGCCAAAATCATTGGCACGTATAATCATTCGTGTTACTTCTGGGTCCGTAAACAATCGTTGTAATTTACGTTCGGTCGGGGGATTGCCTTTTTGTACTTCTGCGCTTTTATCAAGGGCTTTTTGTGTATGCGCTTTTGATGAACCCGTCGCCCCGCCAATGCCGTCTTTACCCGTTCTGCCACCCAACAGGACAACAATATCCCCTTTTTGAGGTGTTTGCCGAACCACCCGGTCGGCCTTTACCGCGCCGACCACCGCCCCGATTTCCAATCTTTTGGCGACATAGCCATCGTGATAAATCTCCGAAACCAACCCGGTGGCCAGGCCAATTTGATTTCCATAAGACGAATAGCCCTTTGCCGCCCGGGTGGTGATGGTACGCTGGGAAAGTTTCCCCGCCCGTGTTTGGCCTATGGGTGTTCGCGGGTCCCCGCTGCCGGTTACACGCATGGCCTGATACACATAGGCCCTTCCGGAAAGCGGGTCCCGGATGGCCCCGCCAAGGCAGGTTGCCGCGCCACCAAATGGTTCTATTTCGGTCGGGTGGTTATGGGTTTCGTTTTTGAACATTACCAGCCAGTCTTCCACACCCTCATCGGTAGGAACAGGGACATGTATGCTGCAGGCATTAACCTCTTCCGAGATATCCAGCTCTTTTAAGCCTCCGTTTTTACGCAGGGCTTTCATGGCCATAGTGGCCAGATCCATCAGGCAATCGGGACGGGCATCCTGCGGGCCATAAAATTCGTCACGGTATTGTTTGTAAAATGTATGGCATTTCTGAAGCAGCTGAGCATCATCATCGAACCGGATAGAATCTAATTGTGTGTTAAAAGTTGTATGACGGCAATGATCGGACCAGTATGTATCCAATAATTTTATTTCCGTTATGCTGGGATCACGCCGCTCGGTATTCTTAAAATAGTCCTGGCAATATATCAGGTCATCAAGCGACATGGCCAAACCAAGCTGTTCACACAAGCCGGAAAGTTTTCCCGGGTTGAGTCCGGTAAATCCCGTCAAACGTTTCACTTTTTTCGCTAAGGATATTTTCTGTGTCAAAGTAGCAGGTTTTACATCTTCGGCCAGACGTGAATCCACAGGGTTGATCAGATAAGAGCGTACCTGATCAATATCCTTTTGTGTTGGTTTACCGATAAGCATATAAATTTTAGCGCTACGTACCAACGGAGCTTCATCATGGGTTAAGATTTGGATACATTGAGCGGCGGAATCGGAACGCTGATCAAATTGGCCGGGCAGATACTCGACCCCAAACTTTACCGAACCCGTAACATGGGGCATATTTTCTTCAAAAACGATATCCTGAACCGGGTCAGAAAATATGGTGTCCCGCGCCATACGGTACATCGCGGCCCCGACACCCTGAATATCATACCTGTTGAACAAGCGGATTTTTTGAATTGTTTTTAGACCGAGGAAATTGTTTATTTCATAAAGCAGGTTGAGCGCCTTGTTATCATAACCTGGGTGCTTTTCTACAAAAATACGATAAATTGTTTTCATAAGGTTTTTTAATATTGGACGATAAAAATTATTTCAATTTAAAATTTGAAGTCCACAATAAAAAGAAAAAACAAACAGAATATTAAAAGAAGATGTTTATCTGGCCATGGGCAGGGAAATTTTAAATTTGGCCCCCTTTCCGGGGGCGCTGTAAAGTTCCAGCTGGCCCTTATATTTCCCGATAATTTGCTGACACATAAACAAGCCTAATCCCGTCCCAACAGGGCCGCTATTTCCCCCGCTTTCATCTGCCATAGGTTTGGTAGTATAAAACGCATCAAGTATTTTCTCTTGAACCTCCGGGCCCATGCCGGGTCCGTTGTCGGAAATGGAAAACCAAACAATGTCGCCATCCCTGCCGCTCACAAAATTTATCTCCGGGACAATTGATTCATACATCGCATCCAGGGCATTCAGTACGATATTTTCCACAATCTGGTTTATTTCCCCCGGAATCACTTTGGTGTAAAGTAGTTCCGATGATAAATCGATGGTTTTTTTCACTTTATACTTAAAGCGCGGATTGGCGGTTAAAAACGAAATCTCCTTCTTCAATAATTGATTTAATTCGATTTTCTCCACTAATTGTGAACTGTCCGTTTTGAATTTTGTCAATAATGATTGTATCATGTCATTGAGTTTCTGCGAGGCCAAATTAATGATTCCAACATATTTTGCAACCAGTTTTAGATAGCTATCAATTTCAGCTGGCACACCCTCTATTTGTAAGGTGTCAATTTTTTCTTTTTTAATTTGAAGCAATTGTATGCCGCCATAAATGGCGGTTAGCGGCCCTCGCAAATTATGAACGATACCTTTACTGAAAAGGCTAAAAGCCGCCCGTCGCTCCGCTTGCACCAACTCCCTTGTACGTGCCTGAACCAGATTTTCAAGTTCTTCGTTATGCCCCTGAATGGTGTCCATGGCATGTTTTAATTTTAAATGGGTCTCAACCCTGGCAAGGACTTCAACGGCGTCAAAAGGCTTGCTGATATAATCCGCACCACCAGCTTTGAAACCACGTAATTTATAGTCCACTTCAGATTGGGCCGATATGAAGAGAACGGGAATATCCGCTGATTTTTTATTGCTTTTAATTCTTTTACATACTTCAATTCCATCCATCCCGGGCATCATTACGTCCAATAGTATTAAATCCGGCTGAATATGTGTTAAAGCGGCAAGCGCATCTTTACCGTTACCTGAAACAGCAACCTTATAGCCATGGCCCGCCAATACTTTACCCAATACCTGGATATTTTCCGGTACATCATCCACTATTTGGATCAAAGATTTTTTGGACGGTTTCGCGTTTTTCATTGTCATTGTTCACCTTGGATATTAACCGATCGCAGCGCCTGCTTGATTTGGACGATATCAAAATCGTCGGTATATGTTTTTAACTGATTTGCCCATATCTTAATTATTTTATCGCCTTTACCCGCCGAGTTTAAAATTTCATCGGCAAAATCCCTAATCTCATCCATAACCAATGTTGCACTTAACTTTTGCAGCATTTCTTGATAGCCATTATCCTTCATAAAAGCACTCACTGCCGCAAGTCTTTGTCCATCCCCGCAGTCAGTCTGCAACAGCTTGTCGGTCAATGTGTACAACTGTGCTGAATCAATGGGTTTGGTCAAATAAAATTCGGCCCCCGCCTCAAGGGCCTTCGTTTTTTCGCTATCCGAAACCGATGCGCTCAGAAATACGACCGGGCATTCACCCAACCCGGCAATGGATTTGATTTCCCGGGTTGCGTCAAATCCATTTTTACGGGGCATGTTTATATCCATAAAAATGAGATGGGGTTTGTGCAACCTTGCAGTTTCAACGGCCTCATGCCCATCCCTTGCCTCTATAATTGTACAATGGTACCTGTGTTTCAGGAGCATCGCAAGCAGGCTTATGTTGTGTGGATTATCATCTGCAATAAGAACAAGGCCCAGTGTGTTTATTGTGTTACATGCCGGTGTATTTTGCGGATTTTGTACGCCATGCCATCTTTCAACAAGTAAATTTTTTAATTTTAAACTAAATTTACTGCCCACGCCAAAGTTACTTTTTACATACAGTTTTCCTCCCATCCTGTCAACAATCCTACCGGCAAGCGCCAATCCAAGTCCGATGCCGTCCCCGATGGGCGGGAGCGGGTCATTTTGATTATTAAAAAGTTTTTTTATATAGTTTTTCAGGAGCGGTTTTAAACCTTCCCCGCTATCCTCAATGGTAAACTCAAAACGGCAATTTTCATTCTTTCCTGCTGTTGATACTTTTAGTGTAAATATCACAGCGCCACCGGATGTGTATTTCAGTGCATTATCAAGCAATTGAATTAAGGCTTGGCGCAGTCTGGCGCCATCTATGTGAATTTCGTAAGGCTTGTCCGGCCAGGAACATGTAAACGCCAATTTCTTTTCGGCGAAGAGAGGTGAAAATTTATTTTTCAATCCATTCATGAAATCAGGTACAATAAGTGTTTCTGAATTTAATTCAAATTGCCCGGATTCCAATCGGCTTAGATCAATCAGGTCGTTTATCATGGACAGCAACATTTTACCCGATGTATGTATCGTTTTAAGGGGTTTGAGCTGGAACGGGTCCACAACGGAATCTTGCAATAATTTGCTAAAACCGAGGATTGCATTAAGCGGTGTTCGTAACGCGTGGCTCATGTTGGCAAGAAACACACTTTTGGCAATATTGGCCTGCTCTGCTTTCTCTAAGGCATTTTCCAGCGCCTGGTTGCGTTCGGCCAATTTATCCTGTGTTTTTTGAAGTTGCGATGTTTTTTCTTTTACCAGGTCATCGAGGCGCCGATAAAGTTCAAGATAGTTTTTTGATGCATCTTCCTTTTCCTGCCGGGTTAGCCGTAGCTCGTTTTCAAGATGCCGGACGAGGATTTTGAGTCCAGCGGGACTCTCCTGTGCAGCTCCGGGGTGGACAGGCATTTTATAGCGCCCCCTTTTCAAGCATTTCCGCAATTTCCTGTTGCCCGTCGGCTACGATAAGATTTAGGGATTCCTGTGTCAGGTGTAAATCTTCAATACAGCGGTTATAGAGTCCATCATCAAATGGTGTGGCTTTTACATAGCCGATTTGTGCAAAATGGCACTGCACCGCTGCCACATATAATGTGGCGCATTCCTTAAAAAATTCTTTGGGGGCGGCAAAAGGGTCGTCATGAAAACCAATAGCTGCAATTAGATCGGCAGGTAACAACCAGTTCTCTGCTATATAGCGGCCAAGCTCGGGATGAGAAAAACCAAGCGTTTCTTGTTCCGTTGAGCAAAGATAGGAGCCCGTTTCATTGCACAGCTTGAGGATTTTTGTAAAGGCTTTGCGCAAGAATTGTTCTTCGGCGATCAGACCTATTTTATGCAATATACCGGCGGTATAGATATTTTCCCCTTTTTCACGAAATTCACGACGATAAATCATTTTAGCAAAATGGGCCGTGGCCACACAATACGCCCATAATTCCGTGCGCCGATAGCCTTCTATGGCGTCGTTCTTTTCAAACATCTCACAGGTTTTTTGCCGTAAGGCCAATTCTTTTACGGTATCATAACCGACCCAGATAATTGCTTTTTCAATCTCATCTATTTTTGTTTGGGGAGCGTAAAATACAGAATTGGAGACGCGCAATATTTTGGCGGTAAGCGGCGGGTCCACCTGAATAATTTCAATTAAATCTTTAACTGTTGATTTGGGGTCATGGATAATGCGGACAATTCCCGTCACAATGGATTTTACCGAAGATAAACCGGAATTATTTACCGCATCAATAATTTTAATAATACGATCATCGGATACAACTTTTGTTTTCATCAAACAACCTCTCTCCCGAATATATTGGAGTAATAATCGGATACTGAAAGAGTGGCTTTAATCCTTAGAAAGTTTGATTGATTTTTAACCCGGAAGGAAAGTTAATACAAAATTAGGGGCCTGTTGCGGCACGAGGCACAAATAAAAATAAAACCGAACAGGACATACAATCAATTTCAGCCAAAAATCTATTCATTTATTTTGGCAATGATATAATTCAGCATTGTCTGTACATCCACTCCATCGGCCTCGGCACTAAAGGATGTAACAATGCGGTGGCGCAATACAGATGGGGCAATGGCTTTGATATCATTGATCTCCGGGGCAAAACGCCCATGAAGCAAAGCACGGGTCTTAGCGCCCAAAATCAAATATTGTGAGGCCCGTGGGCCTGCGCCCCAGCGTATCCACTGCTTTAGTTTTTCATCGTTCAGCGGATTACCTTTACGGGTGGCCCCAACAAGTTTGACCGCAAATTCCACGGTATGGTCGGCCACCGGTACATCCCGGATAATTTCCTGAAAGGCAAGAATTTCACTTTTGGAAACACAGGCGTTTAACTCGACATGGTTATACTGCGTGGTACGTTTTACAATATCCACTTCATCTTCGAAGGGTGGATAGTCCAGCCATAAACTGAACATAAACCGGTCGAGCTGCGCCTCCGGCAAGGGATAGGTCCCCTCCTGCTCGATAGGGTTTTGAGTGGCAAGGACAAAAAACGGCGTATCTACCGGCAAGGTTTTACCGGAGGCCGTGACGTTGTATTCCTGCATCGCCTCCAATAAAGCAGATTGGGTTTTTGGCGGGGTACGGTTTATCTCATCGGCCAGGACAATATTGGCAAAGATCGGACCGGGAATAAAACGGAAAACTTTTTTTCCGGTTGAACGATCTTCTTCCAGGACTTCGGAACCTGTTATATCGCCGGGCATAAGATCCGGGGTAAATTGAATACGCGAAAAGGACAGGCCCAATATCTCGCCAAGGGATTTGATCAACAGGGTTTTGGCCAAACCGGGTACGCCAACCAGCAAACAATGTCCACGGGCCAATAATCCGATGATCAGATTTTCGATAATTTCGTCCTGGCCAATAATTACCTTGCTTAGTTCATTCCTTATTTTTTGGTAGCTTTGCTGAAGTTTTTTTACGGTTTCAAGTTCGCTTTGTGTTTCTTTTGCCATTCTCTGCCCCTTACCTGATTTGATTGTTGAGATTACACTAACAATTCCTTAACTTAAAAATCTTTAATTTAATGAGGTTCCATAATATTGCCAATTAAATCCATGAAAATCCCAATACTCGACCTTTCTACCGAAGCATTAAAAGACATATTGAGCGAAATGGACGTTGCAACCTACCGCAGCAAACAAATCATTGAAGCAACCCTGGTTCAAAATGTTCCATCTTTTGATGACATCACCACGCTTTCAAAAAAATTACGGGCAGAATTAGCGGAAAAATTTACACTGCGCAGTTTAAAAAAAGTGGATGAAGTGACATCTGCCAAAGACAATACCCAGAAATTTTTATGGGAAATGACCGACGGTTATAAAATGGAAAGTGTCGTAATACGCGAGGGTAAACGTACCACTTTTTGTATTTCTTCTCAGGTGGGCTGCGCATTGGATTGTAAATTTTGTGCTACCGGAAAAATGGGTTTTTTACGTAACCTGACAAGCGGTGAAATTGTTGAACAAGTTTTGAACATGGAGGCGGAAATAAACCAACGGCCATCCAATGTCGTGTATATGGGGATGGGCGAACCAATGCTCAACTATGATAATGTTATCCGTGCCGCACAGGTGCTGACGTCCCCCAATGGTTATGGCATGTCAACCCGGCGTATTACCATATCCACCAGCGGTATCCTTCCAGGAATAAAACGCTTTACTAAAGAAAAGCAACCTTTTAGCCTGGCTATTTCACTAAACAGTGTCAGAGATGACGTCCGTAAGCAAATTATGCCCGTCTCGAAACGGTATCCAATCGAAATGCTTTTAAATGCCGCAAAGGAATATTGCGAAAGCAGCAAAAAACTGATCACTTTTGAATATGTACTGATAGACAACTATAACGCAACACCGGAAGATGCCAAACAGCTTGTTGCACTTACACATCGTATCCCGTGTAAAATAAATGTTATTCCCTGTAACTCAGACGACCCTCAATATCTGCCCCCATCACAGGAGAAAATTCATGCATTTGAGCAACTTGTGAATAATCGTAGCCGGCGCATTACAATACGTAAAAGAAAGGGCTGGGAAATACAGGCTGCATGTGGGCAGCTTTATGCAAAAAACAATCAAAAGAAAATACTGAAAAAATAGCAGGTTAAAATTCAACGCATCCATTCTAGAGTCGTATATAGGGATGATACAAAAATCACAAAGGAGCTAACATGTTTCTGATTCTCTTTGGTGCACCTGGCGTTGGTAAAGGGACACAAGCCCAAAGGATAAGCAAGGATTATAATATTCCACAAATTTCAACCGGTGAAATGCTACGGGCCGCAGTTTCGGCCGGGACAGAAATGGGGAAAAAGGCAAAAACGCAAATGGCAACCGGAGAGCTGGTTGCCGATGACATTATTTTAGGCATCATCGAAGAACGCATCATCGGGCCGGATTGTATAAACGGGTTTATTCTCGACGGCTTTCCACGTACCATCCCCCAGGCCGAAGGGTTGACACATTTGTTGCAAAAACACAATATACCTGATTTCAAATGCGTAGAAATACGCGTTCCGGACGAAGAGATCGTCAAACGTTTGTTTTTGCGCCGCAGGGCCGATGACAATGAAGAAACCATCCGAAAACGCCTGGAAATATACAACAGGCAAACTGCACCGGTCAAAGCATATTACGAAAAACGTAACCAATTTGCATCTATCGACGGCAACCAGCCTATTGATAGCGTTTATGAGAGCTTAAAAAATGTGCTGCTCCCTTTACACACTTCCTGAACGGAACAAGTCAATAAACCCCCTCTTTGGAAAACATTCCAGCGAGGGGTAAGCTTCCATCCAAAAGACCCAGTCCGTATGAATGGTTATACCCGCGCTTGTTAAGTCTCCACCTTAACCATAATATATGACAGATCATCTGCATAAAGCGTCAATTTCCTCAGCCACTCTTCAAAATTATACATTTTTTTGTATATTGAACGGTATCACATTTTAGCGGTTAGACTATTTTATATAAAATCGCCAATCAACAATTTTCAGTAAACCCGGTTTATGATGAATCGTTTAATGTCTCATATTGTATTGTATTGTATCGTTCTTACCATCCTGTTCATATCATGCACAGAACGTAAACGGACAAATATATTTGATCCGTCTTACCCGAAGGCGACCATCGACGTAGGGTTGGACGCCATTGGTAGCAACTCGTCGATAAAATTAGAGTGGGGCCCGCCGGAAACAACCCCTGTGAAATCCATACTCCTATATAAAAAACAGGAACACCAGGCTCAGTTTTCGGCGTTGGCGGAACTTCTGCCCAATGCAATCACATATACGGATACGGTTGTCCAGGATGACACACCCTATGAGTACTATTTGATTTTCCGTGGAGACGACCGCCTCTCGGCGCCATCCGGTACGGTTAGCGCAATCACCGGTCCCGGTTCTATATGGGTGCTGGATATCTATTCCTACGAAATCCAACATTTTAGTTATGACCTGAAACAGAGGGACCTGCGCATACTAGGTATATGGCAACCACAGGCCCTGGCGATAGATTCTGCAAATCAAGTTGGACTTGTCACCTATCCGGATTTCAGGACGTATGAATTGCTTGATCTGGCCAACGGCCGAAGCCTGGCAAGTTCCGACAGTAAAAACGCTCCATTAGACGGAGTTTATAACGATAGTCAAAAAGAATTTTGGCTGCTTGATTCTATCTCCGGTTTATATGCCATTTCGGTTGATAATATCATAGGAAGCCGAATGGATGTGCATCTAAAACATCCATCTCAAATAGTAAAGCTTGGCCTTAGGTATTATATCATTGACTCTGATGGCCGGCGAATAATTAGTCTTGATAGTATTGGCGGAATACAGGACAGCATCACTAAACGTCCCGACGGTTCATTTTTTGAAAATATCACACTGCTGCGCACCGATAAGTTTAACAAGAAATTGTATTTCCGTGAAGACAGGCAAAGACATAGTATTCTTTACCGTTATGATTTATTGAATGGCGCTGTTAACAGCGTTTATAACGATACCACTATCTATGCCTTTGATATCGATGGCGTCGTCCGCCCCTCCATTTGGATTATAAAACCGGGAAAGTTAAATTCTTCGCTCGTGCAACTTTCTCTAAGCGGTTTACGTCTGAAAGCGCAGGATGGATTTACAAGGCCAACGGATATTCGGGTAAATCCCGCCAATGGCAACATCATCCTAACCGACGCCGGCTCGGGCAAAATTTATCACTATCGGCCCGACTTAAGTTTAATCGGTATATTCCAGAGTGATGGGCAACCATTTAAGGTGTATATAGAATGAAACAAGTAAATATCCCTTCAAAATTCCTGATTGCAGCCATCATTTTGTTGGGATTGTTTACCTTTACCTTTGATATTGTCCGTTTTTCCAGCACACAGCCTTTTGAGCAATGGAAATTTATAAATGAAGCAATTTCCATCTTCATCAGTATCGTCTATTACTACTACATCCGGCAAAAGAAATTTGTCAACTCAACAGATATCACAGAAAACTTAAAAACATTTATCCTTCTTCTTGCAGGAATTTATGTCTGGACCTTTGTTTTTAAACTTGCATTTCCCGCCTCATTTACCGGAACCGAATTCCCGGCACAAGCGGACAACTTTAAAAGTTTACTTTACAGCAATCTTATATCCATCGCGGCCATAGTTTTTTTAGTTCCCATGTTGTTGATCCTACGGAACCTTATCTACTATAAGCAAAAAAAATGGACGCGTATCTATGTAGGTCTGGCTATTATCAGCTCATTGATATCAATAGTTTTTACCATAATTTTCCAACAGCCCCTGGATATCCATTTTACTGGCGCCGGCTGGTTTATAAGCCTGGCAACAATCCTATCACTTTCCATGTTTGCCATTTTGAGCACTCAGAACACCTGGATAATTTATCTCTCCCGTAAAAAAAAATACACCTACTTCCTGCTCTCAATGGCCTTGTTATGGGCACTGATATTTCTATTTGACTACACTTTCCGTGATACAGTCGCCGCGCATAGTGTAGGCCTGGCCGCATACACGAATCTCAGTTGGTACTTTTTGGTTATCTATACGCTATTTGGCAGTATAACCATTTTATTCCAATTACCAACCGCACGGGTATTTGACCGTAAAATGCGCGAAGTCCATTCCTTACATAAATTAGGGCGGATTATTTCGGCAGAGTTTGATCAAAAAAAACTGCTTCAACTTATTGTGCCCATGGTGAGTGAAGTCGTTGAATCCAATTTCACCTGGATTGAAATTTATGACAAGCAAACCGATCAGCTTAATATTGCCGCTTCCCATGCATCCATCGAAACCAGTCATATCGAATTTAACAATCCTTCCTTACAACAAATTGGTCTAAGGATTATTGAAGAACAGAATTCTTTCACCATCAATAATTTGCCCCACAACGAACAATTCCAGGATTTACATCTATGGAACAAGGAAATTTCTTCCCTTGCGGCTTCGCCTCTAATAGACAAGGCCGGCCAAATAATAGGTATTCTTTTTGCCGCTAAACCGCAAGAATATGGCTTCGATCCGGATGACATTACCATGCTCGAGGCTTATGCCAACCAAACGGCAATCGCCCTGGAAAATGTAAAACTGGTAAAGAACTCCTTAAGCCAGGAGCGCATGGAACAGGAGCTGCAGATTGCCCGTGAAGTTCAGATGCGCCTGTTGCCACAGTCCATACCCGTTGTAGGTGCATTACAGGTAAAAAGTTTAACTATAACCGCTTATGAGGTTGGCGGTGATTATTATGATTTTTACACACATGGTTCCGATACACTTGGATTAATTATTGGTGATGTTAGCGGGAAAGGGACATCCGCCGCTTTTTATATGGCTGAAACAAAGGGAATTGTTCAGTCCATCACGCGTACGTTTGATTCACCTTATGACATTTTGGTGAACATAAACCGAATACTGTTTGACTCCCTTGAGAAAAAATCCTTTATTACCTTGCTGGCCGCCCGGATCGATACCAGGAGAAATCAACTTCGGTTTGCACGTGCCGGACATTGCCCGGTGCTTCATTATTCACATTCATCGGAACGAATTTCTGTTCATACGCCACCGGGGATGGCTGTTGGCTTTAACCGGGGCGCCTTATTTGAAGATTTGCTTAAAGAAGAAAGCCTGGCCCTGATGCCAGGGGACATCCTCGCCTTTTATACCGATGGGCTATCGGAAGCCATGAACAAGAGCGGTGACGAATTTGGCGAGGAACGGCTTGGAAAAATTATTGCTGAAAACGCAACGCTCGATATGGATGAATTAAAAGATGTTATAATCGATAGCATACTGGCATTTTTAGATGGCCAGAATTTACATGATGACCTAACATTACTTTTAGTTAAATATTGATTGCCGAAAGAATATTTCCATGCAATCATCATACTAAAAACGGAGGAAAAGATGGGGGGATTTGAAGTATCCCGGACAGATGAAAAGGATATATCCGTACTGCACCTGTCCGGCTATCTCGACGCACACACCGCGCCAAAATTTGAAGACGCACTGCAAGCGCTGATCCACGAAAAACGGTTGAACATCATTGTTAGCCTTAAGGCTTTGGACTATATTTCAAGCGCCGGGCTTGGCGTATTTATGGGTTTTGTTGAAGAAGTGCGTGATGAAGGCGGCGATATCAAAATATCCGATCTGTCGGCAAAGGTGTTTAAGGTTTTTGATTTGTTGGGATTTCCGGCGCTGTTCGAAATTTATGACACGTTGAACGAGGCCAAAGACAAGTATAATGCAACCAATTAGCCCATTTTTCGCATATAGTAAAAACAGGGTTCAACGATGAAAATGTCAAAATCACAGAAGTATAACATCCGCTTTCCCAGCAGCACGGATAACCTGGCCGTGGTTCGGGATTTTGTAACCAACCTGGCAAAAAAAGCCGGTTGCACGGGAGATTGTTGCGATAAAATCGCTTTGGCTGTTGACGAGGCATGCACCAATGTGATTAAACATGCGCATCATCATAATCCGGAAATTATGATCGATCTGAGCGTTCTCTTTAAGGATGATAAATTTCAAATAATTATTACGGATCAAGGAGCAGGGTTTAAACCGGACACAATGCCTAAACCGGATATATCCAAATACGTACACGAAGCGAAAAAAGGTGGGCTGGGGTTACAATTGATGAAATCCCTAATGGATGAAATCCACTATGAACTTAATCCCGGCAAGACAAACCAACTGACGATGGTTAAATATATCGATTTAAATGAAAAGCAATGAACAATTATTTGAATAGTTTCAAACTCCGCAGCCCTGAAACGGCAGAAGGCGCAGACCCAAAACATATTGAACTGGCTGCGCTTATTGAATTTAGTAAAAGCCTAAACTCATCGCTTGATCTTTTAGGGGCGCTTAATAATTTATTATTGGTCCCCATGGGCCGAATGCTGATTAGCAAAGGCGCCATTCTTTTGCTTACGGACAGCGGTAAATTGAAAATTGAAATTGCAAAAGGAATAAAACAATTCAGTACAGCTGATGAAGTTTTTATAAAAACCATCCCTACGACGTTAACCATTATTGACAATAGTACCGACGCATTTTTCAGGAAACATCAACTGGGTTTGTTAATCCCATTGCAAAACCGGGATAAAACCATCGGCCTTATTGCCCTGGGCAATAAGCTCAACGGGCAATCGTTTTCAGAAAGTGAATTGCATTTTTTATCATCTCTCGGCAACATAGCAGCCCCGGCAATTGCCAACGCCCGGACATTTGCGGAGCTGCAGCAAGTAAACCGCACCCTGGACCAGAAGGTGCAGGTTCTGAATACCCTGTTCGAAATCGGACAGGAATTGAACCGAAGCATAAACCGGGATGAAATCCTTCAAAAACTTTCCTTGTCCCTTATGGGCCAAATGATGATCAATCGTTTTTTTGTGGTGCTAAAGAACCAGGAAAACGGTCAACTGGATACCGTTTACAGAAAAAGCGTTTCTTTTCCCGAAACGGTTATAAGAAGCTGTGTTAAAGCTGCCGAAAAAATCCCAGCATTCAGAACACCACTGAGCATCGACCGCCAGTTTCCAGCATTGTTACAAGCCGGTGTTTCACTTATCGTACCAATGATATTGCAGCAGGAAATACGAGGTTATATTTTCTTGGGCCCGAAAATGAACGGACAGGAAATTACGGAAGCGGACAAAAACTTTTTAAACCTATTGGCCAGCACATCGATAAGCGCCATTGAAAACGCCCGATTGTTTGAAGAGATGTTGGAAAAGCAACGCATGGTAGAAGAGTTAAATGTGGCACGCGAAATCCAGCAAAGGCTTTTACCTTCCAGTATGCCGATCGTGCCAGGCTATGACATTCATGGCCTAAACATCCCATCACGCCGTGTAGGGGGCGATTATTTTGATATCATTCCAATAGGACACGATGAGCTATTGTTCACCATTGCCGATGTTTCTGGTAAAGGGATGCCGGCCTCATTACTGATGTCCAACTTGCAGGCCGGGCTGCGTATGTTGAGCTACGGAGATATTTCGTTAGCAAAAATCACAGGGCGTTTAAATAATTTGATTTTTCAGAACACATCTATTGAGAAGTACATTACTTTTTTTATCGCCCGTCTAAATTTACGGACCAATACATTGGAATTTGTAAATGCCGGACATAACCCTCCATATCTGTTTCACACGGATGGAACTCATGAAACTTTGGAAAAAGGCGGCATCATTTTAGGCATGATGGCCGATATGCCATTTGAAACCGGCTTGGTTGATTTTCCAAAAGGTGCATGTTTGAGCATGTTTACCGATGGGGTAACCGAAGCTATGAACGGAAATGATCCATTTGATGAATTCCGGGTAATTGAATTTTTTAAAAATATACCGTTAGGGCAAACCTGCAAAATGATAAATGAGAAAATGATCGAGCGCTTATTCGCTTACGCAGGTGATCCAACCAAAGATGATGACATAACAATGCTGACGATAAAGCGGATGAAAACTGAATAAAAACCACCACCGCAATCAGCTAAAGGCAAATCAAAAAATTATTATAACATGACAGCAGATCTTATTATCTAGTACAAGGTTTCAATAAAACCTTTACAATAGTTTAGAATTTGACTACATTGT
>CAYWBI010000074.1:0-17405 GCA_964456445.1 uncultured Calditrichaceae bacterium | reverse complement strand
AAAAACAAGCGAAGTCCGCAATCCTTTCAATAATGAATTACTTGGAATGCTGCCTCAGGCTTCGCTTGAACAGGTAGCAGAAGCGCTAGGCCACGCCCATGCACATCGTTCACTGATGGCGGAAATGCCCATTCATCAACGGGCGGCCATATTGGAAAAAACCGCCGCCTTGCTTACAGGGAACAGTGAAAAAATGGTACGGGCCATTATTTTAGAATCGGGCAAGCCGCGTAAATGGGCGGAAGGCGAAGTAAAACGGGGGGTGGAAAACTTAAAATTTGCCGCTGAAGCCTGTAAAGCGATCCACGGCGAAACAGTGCCCATGGACGCCTCGGCCGGATCCGAAGGCCGTCTTGGCTTTTGGTTGCGTGTCCCGCTGGGCGTGGTTGCCGCCATTCCGCCCTTTAACTTTCCATTAAACCTGGTCATCCATAAAGTGGCCCCGGCTATTGCCGCGGGCAACACGGTTGTGCTCAAACCGGCTTCCAAAACACCGGGCGCTTCACAACTTCTGGTGGAGTTACTGCTCCAGGCCGGTTTGCCCGCGCAGGCGATTCAGCTGGTGTATGGCAATGGTTCCGTTGTCGGCGCGGCCATTGTAAAAGACGAACGCGTTGCCAAAATCACTTTTACCGGCAGTCCTGCCGTGGGGAAATATATCAGCAAAATGGCCGGACTTAAAAAAATTACCCTTGAACTCGGTTCCAATTCCGGCGTCATTATAGATGAAAGCGCCGATATAGAACAGGCCGTGACCCGAACCATCATGGGCAGTTTTGTCTTCTCCGGTCAGGTTTGTATTTCCGTGCAACGGATTTTTATACATGAAAAGATCAAGGATGTTTTTATCGAAAGATTTGTGGCCGAGGCCAAAAAGCAACATCTGGGTGATCCGCTGGACCCGGCCACGGATATCGGCCCGATGATCTCCGAAAACGAGGCGTTGCGGCTGGAAAAGTGGATACGGGAAGCCGAAAACCAGGGGGCTGATCTGCTTACGGGCGGCAACCATCAGGGCAGTATGTTTGAACCAACGGTACTGACCAATGTAACGCCCACCATGCAGGTAATGTGCCACGAAGCCTTTGGGCCGCTGGTTTCTATCGTTCCATTTAAAAATTTTGACCAGGCGATAACGATGATAAATGATTCGGTTTTTGGTTTACAGGCGGGTGTTTTTACCCAAAACTATGCGCACATGATGCAGGCCATCAAAAAGATTGACGTGGGTGGGGTAATGATCAACGATGTGCCCACCTATCGCGTGGATCAGATGCCCTACGGCGGGGTAAAGGAAAGCGGACTGGGCCGGGAAGGGGCCCGCTTTGCCATCGAAGAGATGACCAATATCAAAATGATTATGCTAAACACCTAAGACGGATGGATAATAATTGCCCTGAGAAACCCGTTGAACACACACGGCGGATGGCAGTGTAATAATTTTCTCCTGGAATGGAATATCCATCCATCTTTTCTCATGGTTGCCCGAAGCGGGATAAAAATTGAATCCGATCATCAAAGATATTTACACATTGCCGTTGCAGATTCCGGACATAACCGGCTAAACTCTGCCGTGTTTTTAATTTCATCGGGCATCTCGTCCCTGTTGATAATGCGCCAACCACGTTTTTCAAAAAAACGTTCGGCAGAGAAGGTGAGCAGATATAAATTCCGGGCGCCCTTATTCCGCAGCATAAGTTCCAGATGGCTGGTTATAGCCCCGGCATAACCTTGATTTTGTTTGTCCGGTCGGACGGCTATGGAACGTAGAAAACCACAGCCGGTAAAATATTCATACCCCCCTACGGCAAACAATTGTCCTTTTTCCAGGATACCAAACAATTCCACTTCCGATTCAAGCAAATCGGCAGATGGCAAGCCCGCATCGGTCAACAATTGTCGGATTTGGTCAAACTGTGCGGGTAACAGTCTTATAATTTCTGATTGCATTATTGTTATATTTGCAACTATTTACGTTCATAGTAGAAAACGATTGATGCCTTGGCAAGGGTATTGGCATTCAGGTTAAAACCGACCAGTGCAGGCGAGGCGTTTTTATCAAGCCCCAGCTTGGCCGTTTTTAAAGCATAAACCGTTACCAGATAAGCATGGGGGCCGCCGCCCTTGGGTGGGCAGGGGCCACCGTATCCGGGCTTTCCGAAATCGGTCATGCTTTGAATGGCGCCCTTGGGGGCCGCCGTACCTGCCGGATCGCCCGCGCCGCTTTCTAACCGGGTTGCATTGGCTGGAATGTCGAAAACAACCCAGTGCCACCAGCCGCTGCCGGTCGGGGCATCGGGATCGTACATGGTAAGCGCAAAACTCCTGGTACCCTTAGGCGCATGGCTCCATGAAAGTTCGGGAGATATATTTTGGCCGTTGCAGCCAAATCCCTTAAAAACCTGTTTGGAAGTTGCCTGCCCGCCGACCTCTGCGCTCTTTAATGTAAAGGTCTGTGCACTGAGGGTTCCACCCGCGAAAAGAATAATTAAAAACAATTTTAATGTATTCATATCTCCTCCAATAGTTTGTGTTTTTTAATAAAATATTCGCCCAAAATTAATTAGATCTGCATATTGTTAAAATTAAATTTTATTCTAAAAATTAGCGGTACTTTTTTAATTTACCTTAGCTAGCCGAAGCGAAACAACTTCATCCTTCACCCTTGAGTTGCTTTAATGCTTCCAGCACATCGCTATGATGATCCTTCACCTTTACCTTGGGCCATACTTTACGCACGATCCCTTGCGGATCAATGATAAAAGTGCTGCGTACGATGCCCATAAATTCCCGGCCATAGAGTTTCTTTTTTTGCCAGGCACCGTAATCTTCACAGGCCTGCCCCATTTCATCGCTAACGAGGGTAAAATGCAGATCATATTTATCAGCGAACTTTCGATGCCTGGCCACAGAATCTTTACTAATGCCAATAACGGATGCCTCAATGTTATGCAATTCGGGCAGGGATTCCTGGAAATTACAGGCTTCCGTGGTGCAGCCGGGGGTCATATCCCTGGGATAAAAATAAAGGATTAGCCATTTCCCGTGAAAATCTGACAAGTTAATATCATTCCCGTCCTGGTCGGACAGGGTAAAGCCCGGTGCCTGTTGTCCCTCTGAAATCATATCATGTTCCTTTTATTTAAAGATAAAATTAATTTGTACCTGGCCGGTCTTTGGAACGGTTACCTTTTTTTTCTGATCGGCCTCGGAAAAGTACCAGGCCGTAAGTGTGTATTCCCCAGGCGGGACGTCTTGAATAAGATAATCGCCAAGCGAATCACTTTTGGCAAAATAGGGCGAGTCCAGCGCCAGAACATAGGCTTCCATTTCCGGGTGCACGTTACACAGGATAGTTGCCACACCTGCTGTCCTAAATGTGTCAGCGCGAACAAACCCCTTGGGCCAGGTGCCCAGGTTAAATTTACCATCGGGCGCATCCGGGGAAAATACATTGTGAAGTACATTATCGCTGTTTAAAAAGTCAACCACCGTACCACGTAAAACAGGCAAAACCTTTGGTATAAACCGGAAGTCTTTTTGATTTATACGGGCGTGTTTGGCAGGGGGGGCAAAAGTTAATCCGGCTATTTTATCAATATATACCACAACTCCGCTGTTATTGTCTTCAAAACGGATGTCCACCCGGCCATGTATATTACCACTAAAGGCAAGGGTTGAAGCAAAAAGAATAAGGAACAAAATGTTGAAATAGAACATCAGATACATCCAGTATAAAGTTAAAAAGCAAAATTCAGGTTAAAACGCAAACCGCCATCGGCATTGCCATCCAGCAAGGTCAGATATTCCGCGCTTACACGGATATTCGCGCGGACAAGTGCGACCAGCGCCGGGATAATACGCGTATTTGTTTTACTATGGCTATTGTCCCACACGGTCTGATGTTCATAACGGGCCAATCCCCAAAGCCAGGGATATATGGTATAGCGGGTGCTTACAAAACTTCCCCTACGTTGCAGGTTTTGGCGATAAAAGCGGGAACGCATCTCAACTAAACCAATCGCCACCCGAACCGCCTGCCATTGTATCACCGCACTTCCACCATATAAAATAAAGGCATCATTTTTTTTTGTTACAGTGGCCAGGCCATTGTAATAAAAACCGTCAACAAGCAGATAGTTGTCAAAATCTCTTCTATCTGCTTTAACACCTGGCGCTGTTGAGCCCAGAACACCAATCCCTCCATATTTATAGGATGCATAAAAATAGTAATCTTTACGGTTGTTCAGATCAATATTGTGTGAGTTGCTTTGCCCGTTTCCCAGACCGATGGCATAAGTCAGACCGCCCTGGCCGCCGGGGCCTTCCATGTTGCCCCAAAGTTCAATACCCCCGTTCGTTCCGTCTTTATAGCTCCAGCTTCCCGAGCTGTTCTGCCATTCGGCCCAATAATACGGGCTCTCGGTTAAACGATAGTGGTTGCGCAGCCAATATTCGGGGCCCACACTGCCCAGTGTAATGTTCAGCGACGGGACAAAACTGTATTGAAAACGGTAACCGAAATCAATATCCTGAAAGTCATACATTTCCATCTCCGCAAACAATGAAAAACGGTCGTCAAAATTGGCTGCAAACAAAATATCCGTTTTGGCCGGGATGGCAAAGGTACTGTTGCCATTTGGCGCTTCCTTGGTGGCATAACGGGCGGAAAAGTGCGCCGCCACGGGGAACATCATCGGGATGTCCGTGGGCCAAATAGCATCGGGCCACATTTTTTTATAGGCAGGCGCCCCCATTTTTATACGATTGTCTTTCCTGTGCCGTTTTTGAATATTTTTCTCCGGGCGGTAACCACGATTTTTAAAAGCGGTCCCATATGCATTCAAATGGGGGAAAACATCATGACAGCTCACACAACTGGTTTTATATAAGCGGGCAAAGATAGGGATCGCTCCTACATTTGATGGCAGGGACACAGATAACAGGCCCGCATAAAAGATGGTTAAAACGATAGAGCGCATGCTGTTTCCAAAATTAGGGATACGGTTGGCCGAGCCATGGAAATCTGCATAATTTTAGAACAGTCTGCAAGTGCATTACGCTTTGTGCACAATATTTTCATTCTTAAACTGATGGGCATAAAAATGATGTTTTTTCATCAGGCGCTGAAAGGCCTGACGTGAGATACCGGCCTTGTCCGCGGCTTGGGTAACATTTCCTGAAGTGGCATAAAGCAATTGGCGTAAGAATTTTTTTTCAAATGCGGCCAAACCCTGTTTACGCGCTTGTTCATAATTTTCAGGAAATTTCCATTCATCCGAGGCGGGCGCCTGCCTGCCCGTTTCATTAAAAAATCCATGAACGGTCGTTTCCGAAAGGATGTTGCTTTTTTCCAAAATGACGGCACGTTCGATAATGTTTTCCAGTTCGCGCACATTGCCGGGAAATGGGTAGTTTTTTAGACCGGCAATGACTTCGGGTGCGATCATCACAATATTTTTTTTTAATTTATGGTTATAGCGGCCCAAAAAATATTGTGCCAATACGGGTATATCTTCGATGCGCGTACGCAGGGCAGGGATAAAAACCGGAAAAACATTTAAACGGTAAAAGAGGTCCTCACGAAAGCTTTTTTCTTTTACCTGTAGCGCCAAATCGCGATTGGTGGCGGCAATAAAACGTGCCTTCACCGGGACAAGCCGCGTTCCGCCAACCGGCATAAATTCCCTTTCCTGGATGACCCTCAATAGTTTTTGTTGCATGTGCAGGCTCAGTTCCCCGATTTCATCCAAAAAGACAGCGCCCTCGCCTGCTTCTTCAATGATCCCTTTTTTTTGCTCATGCGCGCCGGTATAGGCCCCTTTTTCGTGCCCAAAAAGTGCACTCTCGAACAGGTTCTCCGGCAGGGCGGTACAATTTATTGCCATAAAGGGCTGGTTGGGGTGCTCACTGTTTTTATGTATGGAACGGGCCACCAGTTCTTTACCTGTACCGCTTTCTCCATGGATAAGAATATTGGTGCTATTCGGGGTGACCGACGCGGCACCAATTTTTTTAAACACATCGTGGATGGCTTCGGACTGACCGATGATCTCGTGCTTGTCCCCTTCAATGATATGCTCTGTGTTTTGCGCTTTATAAAGCGAATTTTGCAACTCCACCATTTCCAACGCCCTTTTGGCCAAAAGACGTACCTTGTCCACGTCCAATGGCTTGGGCATGTATTCGTACGCCCCGAGTTTGGTGGCCTGGATCGCCGTGTTCATACTGCTAAAACCGGTAATCATGATAACCGGGGTGGAGGGTCTTTCCGCCTTGATCTCTTTTAATAAATCCAAACCATTAACATCCGGCATCATGACATCCATAAAGATCAGATCGGGGGCCTTGTCCTTTACGGCCTTACGGCCTTCACCCCCGTTATGGGCAGAAAATGTCTGGTAGCCAAGGCTTTCGAAGGTACGTTCAAAAGCAAAGCAGATATTTACATCGTCATCAATTATCAGGATGCGTGGTTTTGGCATTTACTTTCTCCAGTGGTAAATAAATATAAAAAATCGTTCCACCCTTTGCCGGACTTTTAACGCGGATAATCCCATTATGCTGGTTAATCACCCGTTTGGTCATGGCAAGCCCTAAACCGGTTCCATTCAATTTGGTGGTATAAAACGGGTCAAAGATTTTGTCCACATGTTCACGTGCGATCCCGGGGCCATTGTCCTGGATACGGATAAGCGCCGTTTCACTACCGGCAGGCAGAACGATACGGATCACAGCCGGGTTGGCCCGGTCTTTTTGCCGGTCGTCATAACCAAAATCATCCATCTTTTTCGGAAGGGTAACACGCCGGGCCTCAATTTCAATATGTCCGCCATTAGGCAGGACCTGGATGGCGTTTAATATAATATTGATCAGCGCCTCTTTTAGATGGGCGGCGTCGATATGTAATAGTGGTAAATGTTCATCTATTTTTTTTATCAGTTCAATCTGTTTTTTTCGTAAGCGTGGTTCCATAAAAATCAAGGCGTCATCGATAATATCGCATAGGCGTACATCCAAAAAACGCAATGGGGCGGGCCGGGCAAATTTTAACAGGTTGTTAAGGATCGATTCCATATTCAACACAGAATCGATTGCTACCCTTAAGGATTCCCGGTCGTGCTGACTCATACTGGTTTCCAATTGCAGTTGCAGGATCATTTTGACCGATGTTACGGAATTGCGCAATTCATGGGCCAGGATAGCGGACATCTCCCCCGTGGCAACCAATTTTTCAATTTTTATAAGATGGTTCTCTAAACGACGTTTTTCAGTTATATCGGTGATGATATGTAGGGCGGCCTTTTGACCGGCGGTTATTTGAACCGGCAGAAGGGTATGCTCCAGGATACGCACGCCACCACCACCAGGACGGTCTATTTGCTGCACGTCCATAACCGGGCGTTTAACCTTAAAGGAAAGGGAAGCGGGTACGACCGGGACCGGACTTTTGGGCCAAAGCAATTCACGGCCTTTTTTCCCAACTAATTCCGCCGGGGAAATCCCCAAAAAGGATGTAATGGCATCACTGGCCAACAGGATTTCCCCCTGCGCGTCATACAGGATAAATGCGCTGGGAACATTGTTAAGAATTGCGTGGATTTTGTTTTGCCCGTCCTGTAACTGCCGGGTGCGCTGTTGCACCATGTTTTCAAGGTTGGCCTGCTGTTGGGCAAGAAGTTCTTCACGGTCACGTATGGCAGCGGCCATAAGGTTAAATTGCTGGGCAAGGTCTTCAATTTCATCATTGGTGTTGACCGTAAATGAGTGTGTATAGTTGCCCCCTGCGATAAAACGCGCTTCTTCCTGAAGTTGCTGGATGGGCGTAATAAGCTGCCGGGTTGCCAACATGGCAAAATAGACCGATAGTGCCAAAAAAACCACCAGTACAGGTACAAAGATTTCCGCAAAGCGGTACATGGAAGTGGTAATGTATTTTTGCGAAATACGGTTCATCAGAATATAGGTGTTCCTACCGGAAAAGCGACTGTTTATCAATGGTGTATAGGTGAGTATTTCGTTTTTTACCCCTGTGATTACCCCGGGCTTCCCGGACAATATAGAGTCGGTTATTCCAGGTGCATATTCACTGAACAAATTTATGGTTTTGCGTGAAGCGAGAAGGCGGTTCCAGTCTTTTTTCTTTTTACTGTCATATACATAGAAGCCTTCGCTGTTGACAATGGATACCCGGTGTTGAAAGTTTAGAATGGAACGTGATTCCATAATATCAAACAAGGATTTTCCCTTTACATCCACCACAAGAATACCGATAAATTTTCCCAGCCGGTAAATTGGACTGGCAAAACTTATGGCGGAAAGTTGTGTTTCCGGCCCCGTGGCCAATTCCACCGGCACAAAGACAAGCTCACCCGCTTTGATGTTTTTTATAAGCTGAAAATAAAAAGGAAAATGCCCGCGTGCCAAATTTTGTTCCCGCGCAATGCTATATTTTCCGTCGCCATACTGTTGCACTTTAAAGACTTGCCGGTGACGCCGGTTTATAAAATAAAAACGGTAATACTTTTTTTTGGTTTGGCAAAAAGTGGCTATCATTTCCCCCGCCTGTCGGAGCGCACCATTACCCTTTCTTCCGTTGATAGAATTCAAAAAACGTTTAAACGATGGAGAATGGGCCACAAAGTTGATGTCGTCACCGACCAGTTTAAAAAAGTTTTCGGCCCGTTCCCGCCGGATATCATGATCGTATTTGAGATTCTCGAACGCTACCTGCCGCATTACGGAAATATTATGGCTAATACCCAGTATGCCCACCACAAGTAAAGGGAAAATCGACAATAAACTGAAGGCAATGATCAGTTTTTTGCGGATACTCAGATAGGTAAAAAGTTTGTTTATGCTCTGCATTTGGTCGTAGCCCATCATGGAGGATAGTTTAAAACGATATAGCCAAAACCGTGCCGTTGGAAATGGTTTAGGTCAACATGACCGTAAACTTAGATTATGGACCGTTCATTGCCAAATCATCGGATGATATCCCGTCACAAATTGTCGCCGGTTGGGTGACAGGTGCAAGATGTCGGCGACACTTTCCATAAAGCCGGTTTTGACGGACAGCTATTGACCCCGCTTGGGGAAAGGGTTTAGGGCAAATTCTATTTTATGGCACGGTACTTGAAATATATACCGTTATAAAATCGAACAATCTATATATGGAGAAACATCATGAAAAAAAAATCAGTTATAATGTCTCTGTTATTTTCGGGCCTGTTTGTACTAAATGCCAACGTTATTGGCGGAACGCCTTCGCCCTGGGTTGCCCCGGCCAGCGCTAAAACAATGAACAATCCTTTAAAAGCCAATAAAACTATATTGGACGACGCCGCAAAAATATTCAAGACACAGTGCGTTACGTGCCATGGTGAAAAGGGTCTTGGCGATGGACCGGCGGCCCCATATCTTGGGACAAAGGTTGCCAATTTGGATTCGAAACTGGTTCAAAGCCAAACTGATGGTGAAATTTTTTGGAAACTTAGCGAAGGTAAATCACCGATGCCAAGTTTCAAAACGCTGTTGAATGACGAAGACCGCTGGAAAATGGTTATTTTTGTAAAAAACCTAAAACACTAATTATTCAAAAGGAGACCCATAATGAGATCTACGTTTACAATATTAATCCTGAGCTTGCTCTTGCTCTCAGGTTCGCTTTTTGCACAGGACAAGAATACGCATAAACTGATGGTTACCGGTTTGGCGCAAACCAGCCTGATTACCGAAAGTGACGCCAGTACCGTTGAAACTGCTTTTGAACCAATCTTTTTGTTTAAACTAAACGACAAATTTTTGTTTGAATCCGAAATTGAAGCCGAAATCGAAGATGGCGCACAAAATTTTAATTTGGAATATGCCCAATTGCTTTATTTCGTAACCGACTATCTAACCATCGGTGCCGGACGTATGCTCAACCCAACCAACTATTTTGGCATGAATATTCATCCCGGTTGGATTAATAAATTAGCGGACAAGCCGTTTTTTATCCATGAAGATACGAAGCTTTCCGCCCCAAGCGTTATTGGCTTTCAGGCCAGAGGTGCTTTCACAGTTGGCAGTTCACGATTAAATTATGCTATTTATTATAGCAACGGAGCAGTTTTGGATACCTCTACCCAAAGATTAAACTATGAGAACTTTGCAGACAACAACACCAATAAAGGTATAGGTGGCCGTGTTGGATTTGTACCAATACCTGCTCTGGAAGTTGGTGCCGCTTATGAATCCGCAACGGTTGGGGATAAAGGAAGCAGCTTTGAATCTGTAAAAGCTACAACCACTACTTTTGATTTTAACTTTAAAAAACAATTCAGCGCCCTAAAATCTACGGTTACTTCTCATGGTCAGTTTATGACACGCAAAATTGACAACCCGGGTATCGCCCCCTTGACATACGACAACAGCGCTTCCGGTGGTTATGCTGAACTGGCTGTACGTCCCGACGCTATGGAAAACACGTTTATCCAAAAAATTGAACTGGCCTTCCGCTATGATTGGTTTACCCCTGCCAAAAACGATCCGGACAACACCGAACTTACCCGCACCGCCTTTGGTGTAAACTATTGGGTTACCCCCAGCAGTGTTATAAAATTTGATTTTGAAAATAGAACCGACAAAATTCCAAGTGGATCATCATCCACAAGCAGCCGGACCATCCTGCAGCTTGCAACGGCCTTATAAAAACTAATATCGAATTAGGAGAATATCATGAAAACAAAAATTAAAAATATTTCAAAAATTATCTTCGCTTTACTTGTCGCCGGGTTGTTTTTTGGACTGACGAGCTGCTCCGGGAATATACCCATCGCCCAACGTTCCGGCGCTCAATTATGGGGCGAAAACTGCGCACATTGCCATAACATGCGTTCGCCGGAAACCTTAAACGATGAAAAATGGGAAGTGGCCGCAACACATATGCGTACACGCGCAAATTTAACCGCCAGTGAAACCGAAAAAATTATCGACTTTCTGAAATCAAGTAATTAGACAATCCAACCTCCCTGGTTAAAAAGGCATTCTTCGGAGTGCCTTTTTTTTTTGCAGTAAACACCGGGAGATTTCATATTAAATGATTGATGTAACATTATGGTTTTTTCTATCACATTAAAAAACCTTTCATTATTTTAAACCCCAACAACAGATTATTTAATTCTGCCTTTTGGCCGGGGGCCGTTGAGCTTATTTAAAAACTAATCCGGGCGCCATTGATTATACTCCCAAAGCCCCACTGATAACCGGCGCGGTTAATAATGGATAAAGCTGTGATTTTTCTCAAGGCTCAGATGTGTACATATCGTAAATTAGCTTACACTATTTTCAACATCAGGCAAGGGAACACAATGCGTTTTAAATTTTTGTTGTTTATTTTTATGTGGGCAATGATGGCCATGGCCCAAAACAACGATTATTCGTACATCTTTCAGGACGAAACTGTTTACTTAAATCTTTCCGGTGACGCTCTAAGTGTTCGTTTTAACGCGCCGCTAAATGATGCACAGGCCCGCTCCGTCCTGCAAACGGTTCTGGGCAGCCGTCTAAAGAAAATAGAACATCTATATGAAAACAATTCCCGCCTGGTCTATCTGAATTCCCGGTATGATCCCGAAAGGTATAACGCGCTATTAAATCGCTTAAGAACGCTGCCCGAAGTTCTTCAGGTGGCGCCTGTTTTTCGGCGTGGTCATTTTCTTTCAGTTGTAACCGATCAGTTTATCGTACGTTTTGAATCCGGTATCTCAAGAAATGAGATCGACGCCATAAACAGCCGTCGGGGTGTGGCTTTTGTACGTAAAATCGCGGTGGACACCTATCTTCTTTCCGCGTCCAAATCGAGCGGTATGAACGCTCTGGGCGCCTCGCGTCTATACCATGATCTGGCGCGGGTGAAATGGGCCCAACCAAATTTTGTCTATCCGAATTATGAAATCCTAAATAGCGATGATCCCCACTACGGTCAGCAATGGGCGCATCTGAACAGCGGCCAGGCAGTGGCCAATGGCTTATCCGTCGATGACAGGCTGCCCACAAGTGTTAAGGGTTTTACGGATGCCGATATGGATGTGGACGAAGCCTGGAATATTCTCGCTCAAAAAGGATTGTTAGCGGGAGAAAAGATTTTAATCGGGATCATCGACAGCGGTATTGAACTGGCCCACCCGGACTTAATGGCCAATATCGCCGATCCAGGCAGGGATTTCACATCCGACAATCAAAATGACGGTAACGATACCCAGGGGCACGGGACCGCCGTGGCGGGGGTTATTGCCGCGATTGCCGATAATGGCATCGGCGTAGCCGGGATCGCCAACCACGCCCAACTTTTACCAGTAAAAATTAACAGCACCTGGGGCGGCGCCAGCGATGCGGACATTGCCGCCGCCATCGACTATGCCTGGCAATTTGGCTGTGATGTGCTGAGCAACAGCTGGAGCGGTACCGAACCAAGCCAGGTAATTATAGACGCCATCCAACGGGCAAAAACACAGGGCAGAAACGGGCTGGGCTGTGTCGTGGTTTTTTCGTCCGGTAACGAAGGACACGGTACGGTGAGCTTTCCCGCTTATCTATCTGACGTGATTGCCGTCGGCGCCTCCAATATGTTTGATGAAAAGAAAAACCAGGGCAGCCGGGACTATAATCGTAAATGGGGTGGGAATTATGGCGCTGATCTGGATCTGGTCGCCCCGACGCTGGTTTACACAACCGATCTGGTTGGGAAGAACGGCTTTAATCCCGGTGATTATGACGATTCTTTTAGCGGGACATCCGCATCCTGTCCGCATGTCTCCGCCACTGCCGCGCTGGTTCTCGGGGTTGATCCATCGCTCACATCCGACCAGGTACAGGATATCCTGCAACGTTCCGCGGATAAAATCGACCGTTATATGATCGATACCAAAGGCTGGAACAAACATGTGGGTTATGGCCGGGTCAATGCGCGGAATGCCGTAAAACTTGCCCTGGGTGATGATGGCGATGTTCCACTTTTTAGTTTTACAAAACCGGTGTCCGGTACAGATACAGCTGCGCGTGATGTCAGCGTAAACCTTAGCGATGCATCCGGGATTGGCCGGTCTGTGCTTTACTATCGCAGCAATTACCGGGGCGCCATTTCTGCCTGGATAGCAGTGGATGGTAACTTAAAAACGGGCGACACCTATATCTTTACCATACCCGGCCAGCAATGGGAAACAGAGGTGGATTATTATTTTTATGCGGAAGACAAGGCCGGAAATTTTGTTACCTTCCCTGCCGATGGTGATCTTAATTCCCCGCCGCCCCTTTATTTTAGCTATCATGTGGCGGAACTGCGCACCAGTTCTTACAACAGCGTGGACGTGCCGCTGGCCACCAATGCCGCTACAACATTTTATACATCAACCCTGAACGTCAAAGACAGTTACAACATTGTGGATGTAGATGCCACGGTTTCTTTTAGCGCTACAAATCTGCTGGATGATTTTGCCATCGACCTTGAGGCGCCATCGGGCTTGGCGAGCGGTATCCTACAACGGAATCCCGGAAAAAGCTATAGCAACACCGGCGTCGATGACGAAGCCAAAGTAGCGATAACTGCCGGTACAGACCCCTATAACGGGAGCTTTCAACCGGATAACGCTCTCTGGAATTTTGACGGTGATAACAGCGCCGGAACCTGGACGTTGCGTGTATATGATGACGTTTATTTTAACAATGGCGGAAATCTAAGCGCCTGGGGCATAAATATCACATCCATGGTTACAAATGATGTGCCCGTGGTCGGTGATATTCCCGATCAAACCATAACCGAAGGACAAACTTTTAACAGCATTGACCTGAACAAATATGTAAGCGACGGAAACCATAGCAATAGTCAAATCAGCTGGTCATACAGCGGCAATACCCAGCTTATCGTATCTATCGATTTAAATAACATTGCCACGGTTAGCCTGCCGGACAGCGAGTGGAACGGCAGCGAAACCATCTCCTTTATCGCCACGGACCCCGGCGCGGCGACAGACAGCGACCCGGCCACATTCACGGTAAACGGAATAAACGACCGGCCCCGCGTTTCAGATATCCCCGATCAAAACATACAGGAAGGTGCAACATTTACAACCATTTCCCTCGATAGCTATGTCAGCGACCCCGATAATGCCGATAGTGAAATGAGCTGGAGTTATAGCGGAAACAGCAGTTTAACGGTCAGCATCAACACCGCTCGTGTGGCCACCGTCAGCACGCCAAATGCAGATTGGAACGGTTCGGAAATCATCACCTTTACCGCCACGGACCCCGGTAATTTATCCGCGGGGGACCCGGCGGGATTCACGGTATCGGCCGTAAACGACACTCCGCTTGTAACGGACATCCCCGATCAGACAATCGATGAAGGTGGAAATTTTACCACCATCGCCCTGGATAATTATGTCAGCGACGTGGATAATGCCGATAGTGAACTGACCTGGAGTTACAGCGGGAACAGCAGTTTAACCGTCAGCATCAGCGCTGCCCATGTGGCCACCGTCAGCACGCCCAATGCGGACTGGTATGGCAGTGAATCCATCAGCTTTATCGCCACGGACCCCGCTGGCGCTTCGGATAACGATCCCGCCGTTTTCGTGGTAAACGGTATAAATGATCCGCCACAAGTCTCGGATATTCCCGATCAAACCATCGCCGAAGGCGCTACGTTTGCGACCATAATTTTAGACAACTATGTCAGTGATCCGGATAATGCCGACAGTGAGCTAACCTGGAGTTATAGCGGAAACAGCAGTTTAACGGTCAGCATCAACACCGCTCGAGTTGCCACTATCAGCACGCCAAACGCCGACTGGAATGGCTCGGAAACCATCACCTTCAGCGCTAAAGACCCGGCCAACCTGGCCGGCAGCGACCCGGCGACATTTAGCATTACTGCGGTCAATGACGCCCCCGTGGTGAGTGGGATTCCAAACCAGTCGATCAGCGAAGGAGGCGCGTTTCAGCAAATAAACCTCGACACCTATGTCAGCGACGTGGACAACAGTGACGCCGAAATGACCTGGAGTTATTCCGGTAATAGCAGTCTGATCGTTTCCATCGACAACAATCATCTGGCCACCATCCAAACGCCATCATCCAATTGGAACGGATCGGAAACGATTGCCTTTACGGCCACCGACCCCGGTGGAAAAAGTGATAGCGATGCGGCTGTTTTTTCGGCCGGAGCGACCAATGATCCACCCATGATAAGTGATATCCCCGATCAGACAATCGATGAAGGTGCAAGCTTTTCAACCATTGCCCTGGATAATTATGTCAGCGATCCGGATAATGCCGATAGCGAACTGACCTGGAGTTACAGCGGAAACAGCAGCTTAACGGTCAGCATAAGCACAAACCGTGTGGCCAGCATTGGCATACCAAACGCAGATTGGAACGGTGGTGAAACAATCACCTTTACCGTTCGGGACCCTGGTGGTCTTACCGATACCGATCCGGCGATATTTACGGTTTCTGCTGTAAATGATACGCCATTGGTAAGCGATATCCCCGGTCAGACCATCGACGAAGGGGGCACGTTTCAGCAAATAAACCTCGATAACTATGTAAGCGATGTGGATAACAGCGACGCCGAAATGACCTGGAGCTATTCCGGCAATAGCGGTCTGATCGTTTCCATCGATAGCACGCATCTGGCCACCATCCGAACTCCATCTGCCGATTGGAACGGATCGGAGAACATCACTTTCACGGTTCAGGACCCAAGCGGCCTGACCGATGCCGATCCGGCAATATTTACGGTTTCTGCCGTAAATGACGCGCCGCTGGTAAGCGATATCCCCGGCCAGACCATCGACGAGGGGGGCACGTTTCAGCAAATAAACCTCGACAATTATGTAAGCGATGTGGACAACAGCGACGCAGAAATGAGCTGGAGCTATTCCGGCAATAGCGGTCTGATCGTTTCCATCGATAACAATCATCTGGCCATGATCCAAACCCCCTCATCCAATTGGAACGGATCGGAAAGCATCCGTTTTAAGGCAACCGATCCCGATGGGCTTTTTGACAGCGATTCAGCAATTTTCAGTGTTCAGATGGTAAACACGTCACCGATAGTAAGCGATAGTCTGCCGCAGGTTAGCGGGCATGAAGACGAAGGCGCAAGCTATCCCAAAAGTAACTGGTACCCCTATGTCACTGATGCCGATAACAGCGATGATCAGTTGCTCTTTTACGTGCGCCCCGATCAACCGGCGGAGATTACGGTTTCTGAAACAAACGGGGTATTTTCCTTTCAGGCGCCTAAGGACTGGAATGGTACGGGGACATTTAGACTGATTGTCAGCGACGGCGTATCGAGTGATAGCGCGGGGTTTACCGTAAAGCTTTCTGCCGTAAATGACGCGCCGCAAATACACAACATGCCGGATTCGCTTGTTTTTGTTTTGGGGTCGGTTTTGACCCAGGATCTTTCCGGCTTCGAACAGGATGTGGATTCACCCGCTGAAAATCTCATCTGGTCATTCACCACACCCGAAGAGCGGGTGCAGGCCCTGGTCAATAACAAGGATAAAAGCCTTGAGTTGTCGGCGATGGATTTTGTGGGAAGCGCCCCGTTGTATGCCGTTTTACTGGACGACAGCTCGGCACGGGCTTATGACACTTTAACCGTTGTGGTGAAGGACAAGCCAACCGCGCTTAAAAAACGCGATGTGTTGCCCGAAACGACCACGTTGTATCAAAATTATCCCAATCCTTTTAACCCGGCCACACGCATCGCTTTTAGTTTACCGCAACGGATGACGGTGCGCTTAAGCATCTTTGACGCAACGGGAAAACTGTTGCGGATTTTAGTTGAGGGCAGCTTAGAAGCCGGACGGCATCACTTTGCCTTTGCTGCTCATGGCCTGGCGAGTGGCGTTTATATCTATAGATTAGAAGCTGGAAATAATTTCGTTCAAACCAAAAAACTATTGCTGATCAGATAGTAAGTCCTCCCGGGTTATCGGGGTGGCGTTTATATCTATAGATTAGAAGCGGGCAATAATTTTGTTCAAACAAAAAAACTATTGCTGATCAGATAGTAAGTCCTCCCGGGTTATCGGGGTGGCGTTTATATCTATAAATTAGAGGCTGGCAACCATTTTGTTCAAACAAAAAAACTATTGCTGATCCGGTAGTAAGTCCTCCCGGGTTATCGGGGTGGCGTATATATTTATAGATTAGAAGCGGGAAATAATTTTGTTGGTTCTACCGGGATACTTGTGGGTAAACATTGTTTTTCGGAAATAGGTCCAGGTTTTACAGACGAGAGGCAGCCCACAGATTTATCTGTGGGTTTATAACAAACAACGATTACTTTAAACTGTTTGGCTCTACTGGGTTTTGTGTGGGTAAATACTTAGATAGAAAGAAAATTCAGA
>CAYWBI010000073.1:0-17485 GCA_964456445.1 uncultured Calditrichaceae bacterium | reverse complement strand
CCAAAAAACCTATGGCCCTCCCGACTGCAAGTCGGGATGCTCAAACCAGCTGAGCCAATCGCCCAAAAAAATAAAACATTTCCCCAAAAAACCTATGGCCCTCCCGACTGCAAGTCGGGATGCTCAAACCAGCTGAGCCAATCGCCCAAAAAAATAAAACATTTCCCAAAAAAACCTATGGCCCTCCCGACTGCAAGTCGGGATGCTCAAACCAGCTGAGCCAATCGCTCCAAAAGATAAATTATTGCAAAGAATCAATAGGGTTTCTGGTTAATACTCAGCAGCCATATTGACAACCGTCTGTAATTTTCAAGAGTTTGTAATTTATGAACCCGATCAGAAAATATCAAGCTTTTATTGTTTGTTTTTTGTCAATACCGAATAAGGGATAATTACAAGATAAGCAATTACTAAGATAATAGGGGACAAGGTACGGGACAAAAAACCATTGACCGGTGGTTGGGCCATTAGAATAAATCCAATTGCAATGACAACTACGCCTATGGCCAGGATTAATAAGTTGCGTTTTCCAAATGTAAAATTATTGACCTTGTCTGTTTTAACTTTTGCCATGCTCTACTCTCTGTATTAAGAAAAAGAAAATATAATCGGGTTAAATTTTTAAAGCAAATAGATTTTAGATAGATTTATATTGTAGATACGCTTAACTTTTGGATTTCGATGAAGGAGATATTTAGTGAAGAAGTTGATTCCTGCTGTTTTTATGATTGTTTGCCCGTTTTTACTCCTTGCACAAAGTTGGCAGCAAACAGAGAGCGACTATGCCCGAATAGAATATATGCCGCGATTAGAGTCACTTGCCGATTCGCTGCTTATTCTTGCCGATCAGGCCATCCCGCGGCTGGCTGCTGAACAAGGCGTCCCGATATCCTCCTTTCAAAGTCTAAAAGCGCATATTATCCTAACGGACTCTCCGGATATCAGTAATGGTTTTGCGATTTCAAACACGGTTGTAATTTATGCCCGTTCATCTTCGTACCTAAAGTATTGGAGTGGCCCGCATCGCTGGTATAAAATGGTTTTGGAACATGAGCTGGCACACCATGTCTCCTTCCGGGCGGTTTGGCGTAAAGCGAATTATTTCGGTTTGGTCGCATCGGCGAGTGTACCACGATGGTATTTGGAAGGAATTGCCCAATATCTTGCAGAAACATGGACAGCATATCGGGGGGATGTATTCCTGAAACGAGCCGTTTTAAACGGACGATTTTCATATAACTCACTTTCGGACCTGAGTGATGGCCGTTTGTTGTATGCCGCCGGTCATGCATATGTGCGTTATCTTGCATCTCAATTTGGTGATTCTTCACTTATAAAACTGATGCAAATGGATTCGGACAATTTTTATTATGATTTTGATACTGCTTTTTCTACGGTTTATGGAAAATCTCCCCAAGACTTATTCCCCTATTTTGCCCGGCATTTAATCATTTATTATGGTAACAGGGCTGCAGATTTCCCCCAGCCAAAATTTACGTCAACAATGCCATCCTTTGGATATAAAGATGATCAGGTGATCCCGCTGAATGGAACCGATTCTACTTATATTGTTTCATCTGTCGTCGATAAAAATCATTTATACCGTACAGCCACTGAATATAAAATCACAAACGGCGCCATTCATAAAATCCGATTTATAAATGATAACTATGATACAGGACTTTTTATAAGCGCAAATCAAAATCAGGTTGCCTTTGGGCGTTATACATTGGGCGTTAGCGATAATCAACAACATCTTGCCTATGATTGGTTTGTCTTTGACCGGACGACCGGCAAGACACGTTTGCGGGCGGACAATATCCGCGCGATTTATGCCGCTGTTGATACACAGGACCGCTTACTATTATCCGTTGCCGAAGCGGATAGCTCCTTTATCCGGCGCATTTTAAAAAATGGAACGGTTGAGACGCTCTATCGTACCAAGCAACCCATTGGTGCATTGCTGGTGGACGATGCGGATAATATATTATTTGAGATGCAACGACCGGATAACCAGCGGGATCTATTCTCCTGGCACAATGGCAGGCTTGAACCGCTCACCAATTCCATTGAAGATATCCGAAAATTTGTAGTGCTGGACAAACAATATCTTGCCTTTAACGGTATAAAAGACCGCAATCCTGCCCTTTGGATTTTAGACAAGCAGGCGGGAAATACGGCGTTAAAGATAAACGGTCAGTTCCCTTTAAGGTTAGAAGGGTACGATCAAAGCCACAAATCACTTTTATTTTCATATATCGATCCGGGCAATAAACGAACTTTTGTGAGCATGCCGCGGGACTCTTTTTTGAATGCATCTGTCGTTCCGCAGAAAATTGATCCGCATCCAGACTATTCCGATTGGATCGCTTCAAAGGCAACTACCGATTCCATCCCGGGAAGGGTAACAGAAAAACAGCAGGTGTTCAAGCGCTCTAAGGTTATTTTCCCGCAGGGAAACCTTGTAAATGGTCTTAGTCTGGCGCTGCCGTACAAAGAACCGAATTCCGATTGGGGTGTTTTTCTGACTACCGCCTGGATTGAGCCTATGCAGCGGCAGGTGTTGGCTTTAACTGCCCTTATATATCCGGCTGATTGGGAAAATTCGCTGGTTTCCTTTGGGCATACCCTAAAGTTTGCAGACATGGATTTACAAACTTTTTATTATCATGGTCCGACCATTTTCAGTTCCTTTAACAATCAATATCTCGCACTTACCCACGATCTTATGGCCCTGCGCCTTGGGGTGGACCGGTTTGTTGCCGGTAACAGACGGATGCCTTATGCACTTTTTGCGGGTTATGCCTATACCAACATTCATGATCCGGGCAATGGCGCATCGTATCATTACCAGGGGCCGTCATTATTGCTGAGTGTCGCATATCAAAAACCCTCGCGTTATACTTCCGTCTTTCCAAAACGTAAACTTAAACTAAGCACGGAAATTTTTAAATCGGTGAGTAATCCGTATAATTTCTCCGTTGTACAGATGCATGGTACAGCGGGCACAAATTTATTTCTTGAAGAATTGGGGATCGCGATCAAGGGGGCATATATTCAGGGCAATGGTTCGATACCCGCCGCCGGGGTTACGGGGCTTGACCGATATTTCAATTTTGATCTTCCGCGGGATTACCGTTACACGCATACCGTACGTGGTATCGACCGCGATATATTAGGCGGCCGTTTGTTTTGGGGTTCGGCGAATTTATCCTACTATCTTGCCCGAAACAGTGGGCTCACCTTGTTGTTTTTACCCATTTCCGATGTAGCGATCACCGCCTTCGCCGATGTTGCCAGTGTCCAAAATCAAAGTCTTCGAACCACGGCGCTTGGTTATGGGGGGGAGCTATCTTTTGGCTATCCGGGGATTCGTTTTGCGGCAGGTTATGCGCAGGGGGTTTTGGCCGGTCTAAAACAGAAGGCCATCTGGTACGGGCGGCTAAGCCTTGATATTGAAAGCATGAATAGCGCGGCGGTACACTGATATAGTTTTTATATCCTTTTTACTCTGCCTGTTCCTGCCGCCGCAGCCGCTTCTGTTCTTTTTTTCTTTTGGCAACCCGGGCACGTGCATCGAGATATTTACTCTCGCCGGACAATTCAAAACTTGTCTGATAGTATCGGTCGGCCTGGTCAAATTGACCGAATACTTCATAATATAATCCCAGGTTATAGGTAGCGGAAACTTTGTCCTTCGGCGTGGGGTGTTCGTTTAAAACCGCGGTCCATATTTTAAATGCGTCCGGCCACATATCGCGTTTGCAATACTCTACAGCGGACTTCATCCGTTCCGAATCGCCTTTTTCCACGATGCGTTTTTCAGTAACCACATGCGGGGCAATCTGTTCCACTATTTTATCCAATATCCGCCCCACAAGTTCGTCCACTATGGGCAGCCAATCGGGTAAGCCTTCGGCGGCGGCATTTTTGTTCGGCCCGCGAGATTTGTATTTGGCATTTGTCCGGCCACGGCTGTTAAAGTTGGACGCCTGATTCTTTCTGGAAACAATGATACGCCCGCTCTCCACATCAATAATGCGGAAGGTAATTTGCAGACTCACTTTTCGGGCATATTCAAAACGCTTTTTCTTGATCTTTACTTTTTTGCCTTTTTTATTTTTCACCGTTTCCGTATAGTTCTGCCATTCACCATCATCCTTTACGGAATAATTGCCGGAGGCTGCAATCATAGCCTGCGCGCCGACAAGATGCCCAATCTCCGCAGCCCGGCCTTCATCAACCAAGCCGCTTAAAGCAAGCGACTGTTCATTTAGTACACGCTCCAGTTGGGAGCGTTCGATAACGGTATAATAACCGTTTTCTACAAGGCGGGCTACAAGCTGGTCGCTTACCTGTTTGCCGGGATATGCCAGTTGTGCGGCCTTTTGTTTTTGCAGGTTTTTGGCCCCTCCCATGGCTTTGCGCAAAAGCCGGGTCATAAAATTTTTACCGGGGCTGTTGGCTTCGGTACCGGCAAGGTTCCAATTGCCACGGAAATCAAAATCCAATACCGCCAGCGTACGGACAGAGCCAATGTTTAATTCCGCGGGTTTACGTATTTTTATTGGGATGGTAGTGCTGCAGCCAATAAAGAAAAATAGAAGTATTAGTATATTAACGATGATTCTTGTTGTTGTTTTTCTCGAATTCATTGTGGCCCTTCGGTTATACCGGCTATTAAAATGATCAATTTTTTTGGAGAAGCAAGACTTTGTATTCTTTATTAAAATTCGATTTTAGCGGATGAACATGTTTTGATATTTGTTGTAAAAGTTTGAAGGAAATTCCCTGATTGCCGTCTAAAAACCCCTTTAATATTCCAACCAGGTCTATATCCTGGGTTTCTGTTTCAATTTTTATTTCCATCGGCGGAATAATCAGGGCGACCCGCGCGGCAACCGGAAGTTTTTGGTTTAACAGTTCCAAAATATCATGATAGTGGGCAAGCAATCGATAGAATTCGGTTACCCGTATTTTTTGCCCATACAGTTCTAAACGTGTAAGCAGGTCACGGGCAATTTTTGGTAACTTGATATAAAACCCCTTTTTCTCCCGTATATCCTCTTCGATTTGATGGATTTGTGCCAGATTTTCAGCAATATGCCTGTGGAGCCCGACAGAGGGAGGCGGTGGGTAATTCAGGATATCGTTTAGCGCTTGGTCTTTGGGTGAAACAACGGGTTCAAAATGATCCGGCAAAAAAACCATGCTGCCGTCGATGGCCGGACCGAGTTGTTCCGGGTCAGCTGTATCCGAATCATGGATCAATTTTCCAAATTCGGGGTCTATAAAGGATTTTATTTTTTGCAGGAGATATAAGTGGATATAAATTTCCCGCAGGGCAAAAGAAAAGGCCTCATAAAAGGCGGCCTGTTTTTTACGGTTTAAAGCTTTTATAAGCGTTATGGCTAAGGCTGTGGAAAACAGGGTGTTTACATCATCATTGCGGGTTAAAGTTTGGCTTTCGATTAAAAAACGGGTGGCCGCAATATGTTTTAAAAAAACGATATCAAAAGCCGTTGGCCCTATCCGTTCCAAACGGCTCCTTTCATCGTTCCAGAAGGATAAAAATTGTCCTTCAACACTGTACATGAATAAATCTGCCTGGGTATGTTCCCGCATATTTATAATAAGTTTTGTCTTGGAATGGATTTCAACGGAGAGTTTATTAAATGTTTCCGCCGGGACCGAGAGCAATGCGGCGTTGGCCCGGGTGAACAACATATCCAATGCGTTGCCGTCCGCGGCCAGAACATCGTGACCAGCGAGTAGGGCTTGTTGTACAAGTGCGCTCTCGTTGCAAAAAGGTAAAAACAAGGCGGGGGCCGTATCATTGGCCGAAAAGTTGCTTAGCGTCTGGTACCAACGTAAATCCCGGTTTGCCGGGCTGCGCGTATCCATGCCCCAATGGATACCGGGCTGTTCGGGATTATAAGCAATCATATTGGCCGGATCTTTGTCGGCCAGCTTCCCCGGGGCCTGTAACAGTTCGTCCAGCATCTGTTTGAATTTTTCATCTATATCACTTTCGTGCTTGCTTATAGTGGCTATATATATGGCGCGGCCCATTAAAAATCCGACTGTCCAAAAACGGTACACCCGCCACAGATAGATATTCATTTCATGGTAAGGCATGTGGCGCAGATTGTCTTTTATAAAGACCGGTTCTGGTTCCAGCATTTGTTGAAAAAGATAGACTTCACGGATGTAAGCCAGGCGGGAGATGGCATGGAAAATATTTGGCAGTTCTTCACCGAACCATAAATACCCATGGCGTCCCCGGCGGGGCAGGGAATCGGTCAGCGCGTTTTGCAGGTCAATGTCCTTTTCGATAATCCGTTTGATCTCCGGTTGTTGGCTGAGTTGGAAAATGTTATCGATCGGTGTAACGGGGCCTACAATTTGTTCAATTTCGATCTGAGAGAAAGCAAGAACTTCCTGTGGATGGTCGGTTAAATCAAATATCTTAAAATAGAGATATTTCCTGCGCATAATGTATCCGCTGTTTTATTAATACAATTATTATAAAGCCCGGTACCTGTCGGCGCCCAAATCCCACGTAGGATTAAATGATTGTATCGCTTGGAATAATGGTGCCCTTTGGGATAATAATGATCCCGTTGTTGATGGTGTACATATCTTCCTGTACATCGTTCTTATTATCTTTGTTTATAATTTGAACATTGTCCCCGATGCTGCAATCCATATCAATGATGGCATTACGGATGATACAGTTTTTGCCAATCCCTAAGTTTGGGATGGATTTTGTATCGTTCTGCCGCCGTTCATCTATCGTGTTATAATGGGCATTGCCCATAATAATAGAGCGTTGTACAAAGGTGCCCTCGTCGATATAGGAACGGATGCCTATTACTGTATCTTCGATGATTGATCCCAATAAAATGGAGCCTTCACCAATAATGGAGTGGTTGATTTGACATTGGTTAACCTTGGATGGCGGCAAATAACGTGGCCGGGTATAAACCGGTTGTTCTTCATCATAAAAATTAAAATTTGGAACGGCACAGGTAAAATCCATATGAGCGTCAAAAAACGCCTTTATAGTACCGATATCTTCCCAGTATCCATTAAAAAAATAAGCGGAAATACGTCGGTCGGCCAAACTTTCCGGGATAATCCCCTTGCCGAAATCGCCCTTTTCACTATTACTGAGAAGCTCCAGCAAAACGTCTTTTCTAAAAATATAAATGCCCATGGATGCAATATGCGTATGGCCTTCCGGCTCCATATTAAAGTGTTTGAACACATCATCGGAAATGCGGTACCGGTCTAACTCTTCCCTGGATGTGGGCTTTTCAAAGAAATCGGTGATGATACCGTCTTCATCGGTTTTTAAAATGCCAAATTCGGAGGCGTCCTGTTCAAAAATGGGTTTGGCGGCGATTGAGATTTCTGCGTTACTGTCCATGTGGTGCAACAGAAAACTGCGATAATCCATACGGTAGAGATGGTCACCGGAAAGGATGATGATATGTTCATTGGTCTGGCGAAAAAAATCAAGGTTTTTACGAACGGCGTCTGCCGTGCCCTGATACCAATCTTTGTTTTCCGCTGTCTGCTGGGCAGCCAAAATACGCACACTGCCCTGGCTAAAATTGTCAAAACGATAACTGTCATAAATATGGCGGTGCAGGGATTCGGTGTTAAACTGTGTGAGGATAAAAATATCCCGGATACCGGAATGCAGGCAATTGCTGATAGAGACGTCAATTAAGCGGAATTTGCCACCAATAGGAACAGCCGGTTTGGAACGTACCTTTGTAAGTGGGTACAAACGTGAACCCTGGCCACCTCCAAGGATTATCGCGGTCATTTTTACCATTTGGGCCTCTTTGATGTTTTTCCCGGACCGAACGAAAGGAATTGTTTTATTCCCTCTTCGTCGTATCCTATAAAATAGCGGTCATTATTTTCCAGCAGGGGGCGCTTTATAAGGGTTTGCTCGTTCAACACGGCGTCAAATAACTGATCGTCGTTTAACGCACGATCTTTAATATTAAGCCTACGGTATGTTGTGCCCCGGCTGTTTATCGTTCTGTCCATGCCCAACTGCCCGACAATCTGTTTCAATTGAACAACGGTAAGCGGCGTTGTTCGGATGTTGACAAATTCAAAATCAAACGCCAGGCCGTTTAGGAACTTTTTAGTTTTCCTTATTTGATCACAATTCGGGATGCCATATAGCTGAATCATTGTCCCCTTTAGCGGGAGTTATTGTATGTGTTTGATAGGTCAAATATAACTTCTTTAAAAATAAAAGTCTATCAGTAATTTATTAAAGCGGAAGCTACAATATTGGCCACCAGGCCGCGCAGTTGCTTTACATGCCCTTTATCATGCGGGTGCACCCGGTTTGTCAAAAAGATGATCGCCAGGTTATGCAACGGGTCAATCACCAGCGATGTACCCGTATAACCGGTATGACCATAGGTTTGGGCGCTAAGCATATCTCCCTGATTGGATGCGTAGGCGGAATTTAAGTCCCAGCCGAGCCCGCGCCCTGTATTTTCAAAACTTTTTGGGATGTGTGTCATTGTATGTACTGCAGCCGGACTTAAAATCCGGACGGCGTTCCAACTCCCCTGGTTCAACATCATTGCAGCAAAAACCGCAATATCATTTGCCGTCGAAAATAACCCCGCATTCGATGAGAGACCGCCCATCACAACCCGCGCCATGGGGTCATGAACTATCCCACGCAGTAATGTGCCGTTTGCCAATAGTTCCGTCGGGGCACAGCGTTTTATCTGGGCGCTGGAAAGCCGGTAGCCCGAATCTTGCATGCCCAGAGGGTTAAAGATGTGTTTTTCCGCGTACTCAGGCAATGGCGCCGATGTAACTTGCTCGATAATCCGTTGCAGGGTTATAAAATTCAGCCCGCTATATTTAAACCTTGTACCGGGGGGATAAAGACGCGGAACGCTGTCAATATAATGGAAAAGGGTTTGTTTGTCTCTCTTGCCAAATTCCTTTTCCAGCATATCCGGATGGGCATAGGCTGGCAAACCGGAAGAGTGCGTAAGCAGATGGATGATTCTAATCGGCTTTTTTGCGCCCGTGCTATCTGTGATGCTGGCAAAAGACGGCAGGTAATGTTCCACCGTGTCCAGCAGGCGCACCTGGCCGTTGTCGATTAATTGCATCAGTGTTGTAGCGGTAACCATGGGTTTGGTCAGCGAGGCCATGTCAAATATAGTGTTCAGGCTCATGCTTTCCTTATGGGGCAGCAGTTGCCGGTTTCCATAGGCCTTTTTATAGATGATCTTAAAGTCTTTTACAACGGTTACGACGGCGCCCGGGATATCACCCTTTTCAATGGCCTTGTTTATTTCTTCATCCAAAAGTGAAAGCCGCCCGGAATCCATGCCTGTGGATTCAGGTGAGGCCAGCGGTAGATATTGTGCCCGGAGCGCGGATATCAAAATAAAAAAAGACATCAGGAACAGTAACTTTGTATGTTTCAAAACAGCCTCCTCCGGCTTAGGATTATCCAGGTTGATTTGCAGCTGTGCGATCTCTAAATTTGCCTGCTGATATGGAAATATAAACAGGAAAATTGAGGTCAAAATGTCAAATACTATTGCAATTCGCAAGGAAAACATCGAACCGACGGAACAACGCAGCCCATTGTCCCCGGCCCAGGTTGGCAAATTAAAAAGTCAGGATGTACATACCCTGCTCGAACCATGGGAAAACCGGCGCTATACTGCAAATGAATATACGGAAAACGGTGCGCTTCTTTCAACTGATTTAAGTAAGGCGAATGTAATTTTTGGTGTAAAGGAAGTACCGGTGAATGATCTTGTCCCGGGTAAGCCCCATTGTTTTTTCTCCCACACCATAAAAGGCCAGTCCTATAATATGCCGCTATTGCAAGCCGTATTGGATAAAAAAGTTACCTTGATGGATTATGAAAAAATTACCGACGATGACGGACGCCGTCTGGTTTTTTTTGGACCTTATGCGGGAATTGTGGGTGCCATAAACACACTTTGGCTGCTTGGGAAACGGCTGGCGCTGGAAGGTTTGGAAACGCCATTTAGCAAAATCCGTCAGGCCAAAAATTACGCATCCCTAAAAGATGCTGAAGACGCCCTGGACAATTTGGCCGCCGAGATACGGGCAAAGGGCTTACCGGACAAGGGCCGGCCCTGGGTTGTGGCCATTACCGGTGGCGGAACGGTTTCCGGCGGGGCCCAAAAAATTATAGACCGCTTACCGCTGAAGGAAGTCAGCCCCCGGGTATTTCACCGTATGCAGGCCGATCATAGTTTTGATCCCACGGCGCTGTACAAGGTTGTTATTGATTGTGATAATTTTGTAAAGCCAATTGATCCCTCCTCCGTTTTTGAGTGGAACGATTATTTTGCCCATCCGGAAAAATATCAGGCCGATTTTGCAGGTTATCTGCCGGACATCACCGTGCTGATCAATGGCATCTACTGGGAAAAACGCTATCCGCGCCTGATCACAAAAAATGATATCAAGCGGCTTTACAGCAGCGAACAACCGAATTTGCGCGTGATCAGCGATATCACATGTGATGTGCAGGGTTCCATCGAATGCAACCTGCATTGTACCGCTTCCGATAATCCGGTATATGTGTACCTTTCCGAAACGGATGAAGCAGTTGACGGTATTAAAGGGAAGGGACCGGTTATCCTGGCCGTGGATAAACTACCGAGCGAACTGCCCCGCGAGGCCACCACGTTCTTCGGGGAAGCCCTGATGCCCTATGTGGCCGATTTGGCCAGGGCGGACTTTACGAGGCCGTTTGAATCTCTGGATATTCCAGCGCCAATGAAACGTGCGGTGATTGCCCATCAAGGCAGGTTAACACCGTCCTTTGAGTATCTGCGTAAGTTTTTATAGTTTTCAATACTGCCATCAGGGAGCAGCGTTGCGGGGCGTTAAAAATGTGGGAACGGTTTTCAACAGGTTCGCGCCGACGCGCTTGTTTCGCAGTGGGTACGTATAAAGATTATTAGGTTTTTGGCAGCAAGAGAGCTATGGAATAAAGCCTTTTTTATCGTAACTCAAAGTTTTTGATGGCCATCTTTCCAATGGTCTCTCCTATGCTTAAACTTGCCGTTGCAGCCGGTGAAGGCGCATTTAATACATGGATTTGATTCCTGGCCTGCTTGATAAAAAAGTCATCAACCAGCTTTCCGGAAATATTTAGCGCCTGCGCCCTTACCCCCGCGCCGCCCGGTTGTACGTCATCGACGGTAATCTCCGGGATAAGGCCCTGCAATGCTTTTACAAAAGCCTGTTTTGAGTAGGAACGATAAAATTCGCCCATGCCGGTTAGGCCATACTTAAAGGCCAATGCCCAAAACCCGGGAAAGCTAAAGGTCTCCAGGCTGTCTTTCAGGTTAAAATCCGAATGATGGTAACCTTCCCGTTTAAAGGCTAAAACCGCATTTGGGCCAGCCTCTCTTTCATCATTGATCCTGCGTGTAAAATGAACGCCAAGAAAGGGAAAATTCAGGTTTGGCACCGGATAGATCAGATTATTTACAAGATAACGTTTATCTTCTTTCAGCTTATAATATTCCCCACGAAAGGGTACAATTTTTACGCCCGGCGATATACCGCAAACGCGTGCTATCCGATCGGATTGAAGACCCGCACAATTGATGATGTTTTTGGCTTTTATCGCCCCGGTAGTTGTTTCGAGTATCCGGACATCGGCAGATTTCTTTAAATGTCGCAGACGGGATCCCAGGCGTATCTCATTGTCATGGTTTTTTATATGCCAGGCATAAGCCTTGCTCACATCATGATAATCCACAATCCCGGTTTCCGGTACCCACAAGGCGCTTACGCCACGGACATGAGGTTCATGTTCCTTAATTTCATCAGCAGAAAGCCGCTTCAGGCCCCGTAAACCGTTTTGAATCCCACGATGCTCTAATTTATCCAGTTGTTTCTTTTGATCCACCGTGGTTGCTACAACAAGTTTACCGCAGCGTTCATGTCTGATGTTGTTTAATTCGCAAAATACATACATCTGCTCCCTGCCGTTAATGCAATTTTGCGCCTTAAGAGATCCGGGCATGTAATAGAGGCCGGAGTGGATTACCCCGCTGTTGTTGCCGGTTTGATGTTGTGCGATATCCTGTTCGGCGTCGATGATCAAAACCCGGGCCTTGCTGTTTTTGCTCAGGTACAAACCCGTGGCCAGGCCTACAATCCCCGCGCCAACAATAACCACATCGTAAATAGTTTCCTGCTCCATAATTTTCTCGCTTAGTTGGAGGACAAAAGATAATGCCCTACGGCTAATCAACGCAAGCATTCTGTTATTTGCTTTCTATGGAGCGGCTGTATAAATTTCTATCCCCAGAAAAAAAAACACCAATCCGGAGAGTTTACCTTGTCAGAAAAAATTCTGGTTACAAGCGCCTTGCCTTATGCCAATGGGCCCATACATCTTGGCCACCTGGCCGGCGCCTATTTACCAGCGGATATCTTTGTACGATACCATCGTTTAAAGGGCAATGATGTCGTTTATATTTGCGGTTCGGATGAAAACGGTGTGCCGATTATGCTGCGTGCCCGAAAAGAAGGGGTGAACCCTCAGGACATCGTGGATCGGTACCATGCGCAAATAAAAGAGAGTTTTGAAAAATTTGGCATGAGTTTCGATTATTATGGACGTACATCTTCTCCAACACATTATGAAACAAGCCAGGATTTCTTTCGCACCCTTGCGCAAAAAGGGGAATTCAATTTAAAAAAAGAAAAACATTTATACGACCCCGAAGCAAAGATTTTTCTTGCCGACCGTTTTGTTCGCGGTACGTGTCCAAAATGCGGATATGATGACGCCTATGGCGATCAGTGTGAAAAATGCGGGACCTCACTTAGCCCAAAAGATTTAATCAATCCCCGTTCGGCCATAACAGATGCCACGCCCATTACCAGGGAAACAACACATTGGTATTTGCCGCTTGAAAAATACCAACCGGAGCTGGAAAAATGGATTGGCACGCATCCCGATTGGAAAAGCAATGTTATTGGCCAGATAAAATCCTGGTTTACCGATGGTTTAAGAGATCGCGCCGTAACGCGCGACCTGCCCTGGGGCGTTCCCGTGCCCGAGGATATTGCCAAAACCGCCGGGGTTGACGCCAGTGGCAAGGTACTCTATGTTTGGTTTGATGCGCCGATCGGTTATATTTCTGCCAGCCGGGAGTGGGCCCTGCAAAAGGGTGATCCGGAGCTATGGAAAAAATACTGGCAGCAGGACGATACCCGCCTGATACATTTTATCGGCAAGGATAATATTGTTTTTCATTGTCTTATCTTTCCGGCAATATTGAAAGCACACGGCGGTTATGTTCTCCCGGAAAACGTCCCTTCAAATGAATTTTTAAACTTAGAAGGTGAAAAACTGTCCACCAGCCGGAACTACGCCGTTTGGCTGCATGAGTATCTGGAAAAATTTGAAGCCGATTCACTTCGTTACTGTTTGGCCAGTATCATGCCGGAAAGCAAGGATGCGGATTTTTCATGGAAAGATTTCCAGGCACGTCATAACAATGAACTGGCCGATATCCTGGGCAACTTTATCAACCGTACCTTTATCTTTGCCCACAAGTATTTCGATGGCAAAATACCGCCTTTGGCAGAGTTTAATGATCTGGACACAGAACTTATCAATCGACTAAAAGATGCCCCGCAGCAGGCAGGCAAGTTGATCAATACCCATCAATATAAAGCTTATCTGCGGAGCGTGATGGATTTGGCCCGTTTTGCCAATAAATATTTTAATGACAAAGCGCCCTGGATATCCAGGAAAGATAACCCTGCGAATTGTGCTACAACGATAAATTTAAGCTTACAGACAACATATGCCTTGAGTATTTTACTTGATCCATTGCTGCCTTTTACGGGTGTGAAAATTCGTAACATGCTTAACGCTACAGGGGATTGTGACTGGGCCACAGCCGGAACGCTGGCGCTACAAACAGGGCATCGGGTTCAGCAACCCGAAATCCTGTTTACCAAAATCGATGATTCGGACATACAGCCGGAAATAGACCGTTTACAAAAAGCGCGTACGCCCGCGCCCGAAACAAAACCTTTTAAAGAAATGATCGCCTTCCCAGATTTTGAGAAACAGGATTTACGGGTGGCGAAGGTGCTTGGTGCCGAACGGGTCCCTAAAACAGACCGCTTATTAAAATTTACCGTGGACTTAGGCAGCGAAAAACGTACCATCGTCAGCGGAATTGCCGGGCATTATACACCCGGGGAACTCATCGGAAAAAACATTGTCATTATCGCCAATTTACAACCGGTCAAAATCCGCGGTATTGAGTCCCGTGGTATGTTGTTAACTGCAGAAAATGACGGACATCTCAGTTTAGTGACTGTTATGCGTGACATCCCGCCAGGAAGCGCCATAAGTTAACCATCCAAGGAAAGTACAGGAAACCCCATGTTTATTGATACGCATACCCATTTGGATTTTGAATCCTTTGACGATGACCGTGATGCGGTTATACAACGTGCCATCGAGAACGAAATCGATTGTATTATCACCATTGGCACCAATCTGGAAACCTCAAATAAATCGGTGCGCATTGCTGCAAACTATGCGCCTATTTATGCTGCGGTTGGTGTGCATCCATCGGATTGCGCGGCCGCCAAACCCGAGGATTATACCGCGATCAAAATCCTGGCCGCCCATGAAAAAGTTGTGGCCATCGGGGAAATCGGGCTTGACTATTACCGCATGTACAGCGATAAACCAACGCAAATTGCCGCTTTTAAAAAACAAATCGCCCTGGCCCGCGAGGTAAAATTGCCCATTATTGTTCACAACCGCGAAGCCCATAAAGATATGCTGGAAATACTTGTTGGCGAAAAGGCAGGTGAAGTGGGCGGTGTAATGCATTCTTTTAGCGGTACCCGTGAATATTTGGATAATGTTCTTAAAAAAACCAATTTTTTTATTTCTTTTACGGGCGGTGTAACCTTTAAGAATAGTCGTGGCGTCGAAGAGTTGGTCGCCGCAACCCCGTTGGAACGATTGTTACTTGAAACCGACAGCCCCTTTATTACCCCCGCTCCCCACCGCGGCAAAAGGAACGAACCCGCTTTTGTGGTGCATACTGCGCGTAAAATTGCCGAGATCAAAGGGATTACTGTACAAGAATTGGCCGAAGCAACAAGCGAAAACGCCCATCAAATGTTTCTGGTGAATGTGTGACTTTTCATCGCCCCTTAAAAAAATTCGGCCAAAATTTTTTAACACAGCCGGGTATCGCAAAAAAAATCGTTGAGAGTCTGGAAATTACTGGGGAAGATGCGGTTATCGAAGTCGGCCCCGGCCCCGGTGCGCTTAGCGCCTTTATCCATGATAAGGCCCCGGCCTATTACATGGCCATAGAAATCGATACGCGCTGGGCAGATCAATTGCGCGCTCTTTATGATGAAAAAATTGAGGTTGTCAGCGAAGATTTTTTAAAATTTGATCTGGGCCGTATTTATCAAAAGTATCCATCGGTAAAAGTTATCGGGAACATCCCTTACAACATCACTTCGCCAATTCTGTTTAAATTGCTGGATGCGCATACGCATATTCGTTCATCCGTTATCATGATGCAAAAAGAAGTTGCCCTGCGTATCGTGGCGCAGCCCAATTGCAAGGCCTATGGGATACTGTCTGTCCTGATGCAGACTTTTGCCACGCCACGTCTGTTGTTCGATGTTAACCGTAAAAACTTTATGCCTGTGCCCCGGGTAGATTCATCCATAATCCGTTTTAACTATATCCCTCAGGTTGCGGACCTGACCGATCCACAACTGTTCCGAAAAGTTGTACGCGCGGCTTTTAATCAGCGCCGTAAAATGTTGCGTAATTCATTAAGTAGAATTTTTGATCGTTCCATCGTATATTCTGTTTCATCGGTGGATATCGAACGCCGCCCGGACAACCTAACTCGTGATGAATTTAAAATACTTGCCAACGAGCTTAGCAAATTAACCCGTTAACACCCGTGCGGATAAAATAATCAAACCCCAAACACACGTGCTACAATGGCTGATATAGAAATTAATACGGTGCTGGAAGATATCGAAGAACTGATTAGCGAGAGACATGGCCGCTCCTTGCTGAATATTTTAATTGATTTGCACCCTTCCGATATTGAGGCTGTTCTAAACCGGTTGAATAAGGAAGATCGGGCCTATGTTTTTAGTCTGCTTCCCTTAGAACTCGCCTCTGAAGTACTGCCGGAACTTGATGCACCTGTTGCCGAAGATGTATTGGAAAAAGCCGGTATTGAAAGGATTTCTTCACTCGTTCATGAAATGGAATCCGATGATGCCGCTGATATTGTAGCAGATTTACCCAGCGATGTGAGGGAAAAACTCCTCGAACGCCTCGATCGGGAGTCCCTGGCGGAAGTCCGGGAATTAATGGACTACGATGAGGATACCGCCGGTGGGATTATGGCCAAAGAAGTATTGGCCATGGATCAGGATGCAACGGTAAACGATACCATTGAAAAGCTGCGCGAAGTACGTGATGAGATTGATAATTTGTACAATATCTGGGTCGTGGATAAAAATGAAATTTTCCTGGGCACGGTTTCCCTTACCGATCTTATTCTTGCCCATGCAAACACCCGTCTAAAAAATATCATGGCCCCGGAGGTCCCCCCGATTGAAGTAAATATGGATCAGGAAGATGTCGCCAATTTTTTCAAAAAGTATGACATCGTAAGTGCACCGGTTGTGGACTCTGTGGGTAAACTTGTAGGGCGTATTACGGTTGATGACATTGTTGATGTTCTTGAGGAAGAAGGTTCCGAAGACATGGCGCGCTTTGCCGGTGCCCCGGATGAAGAAATTCAGGAAGATTCGCCGTATATCATCTCCAGGGCACGTATTCCCTGGCTGCTTGTCGCATTTACCGGCGAATTGATTGCAGCCGCCATCCTGAATTATTTTTCCGGTACAATAGAGAACAATATAATTATTGCCCTGTTTATACCGGTCATTATGGCCATGGGGGGCTCCAGCGGGCAACAAGCAAGCGTTACGGTGGTGCGCGGTCTGGCTACCGGGGATATTGGTCTGCGTGATACCCGCAGCCGTTTGATCCGTGAATTTCGTGTTTCGCTGCTAAACAGCACTTTTTTTTGCATCCTGCTTTTTGGAATCGTCTTTTTTTGGTCCGGTCTGACATTCGCGGCAATTCTGACCCTTTCCATGTTTATCGTTATTAACAACGCCACCGTTCTTGGGGCACTGATACCTCTTGTATTTAAAAGGCTGAATATCGATCCGGCCCTGGCTGCCGCACCTCTTGTATCCACTACAAATGATATCCTTGGGATTTTGATCTATCTGACCATTGTTGTTTCTACCCTACGCCTTGGCTTATAATTAGGGTTTGCTCAAAATCTTCTAAGTTATTAAAATAAAAAGAGATAGAGCAAAA
>CAYWBI010000072.1:0-17577 GCA_964456445.1 uncultured Calditrichaceae bacterium | reverse complement strand
AATTAATTTGGGTTAAAGGTAAATCCTATGGTCATATGATACGAACTTTAAATAAGTGGGAATCAGCTACAAAAATATCCTGATTTGACAATAGAGACGCAGCATCGCTTCCCCTATCTATTACGCATTTTGCCTTCGCCGGAGGTTTTGGAAATGAATGCGCCTTTGGACAGCACAAAGCGGATCTGTTCAAAATCCGCTCCGATGTCTGTAAAGCATAATCTTTGTTGCATAGAGACCGAGTCACAGTTTAGGACTGTAGGGCAGAGGCGGCAAATATTATACGTAAAGGCAAATCATGGAATTGATACCCAAAATATCCTTAAAGGGTTCCACCATCCTTATCGCGGAAGACGATTTGGTTACCGGACAATTACTATCCAGTATCCTGCATAAGGAGAATTTTAAAACTATCATTTGTACGGATGGACAAACAGCGCTGGAAAAGGCGCTTGACGAACAACCGGATTTGGTCCTGCTCGATATCATGATGCCCGCACTGAGCGGTTTTGAAACATGCCGCCGATTAAAGTCAAATAGCTCTACCCAGGAAATACCGGTAATCTTTTTAACCGCCAAGATGACTTCCCATGATAAAAATGCCGGATTTGATGTGGGGGGCGTGGATTATATCACCAAACCCTTTGACAGCCTGGAAGTAATCCAGCGGATTAAAACCCAGCTCCGTTTAAAAAAGGCGATGGATAAACTGCGCGAATACAGTCATTCCCTGGAAAATTCCCTGAATAAACAAAGCAATCCGGCGCCGGGTGCATAAAGGGTTATCCGTTTTCTAAAACAGGCCGGGCCATAAAAATCCCCCGGCTAAAAGTAGAAGCAACACCCCTTTATATATCAATGCCCCACCATCAAAAAAGAAACAGCTTTATTCACAACGCCCACATTCCATCACCTATCTTATTTTTCATTACAATATTTCAACATTGTGATATATTTTTGGAAATTAAAGATAAAAATATCTTAAAACGACTCATTTTGAGTTTGAATGCCCGAAAAATATCTGTATATTCTCTCTTGAAAATCAAAACGAAACCCGCATCTCGAATTGGTTTTTATTAAATAACTGAAGAAATCGTCCTCCGATACCTTAACAAAAACCAGTAACGTTTAAGGTATTGAAATGCTTATTATTATTTCACTGTCCGCACTTGGCGGACTCACCGTTGTATTGGCAGTCATGTTGATCATTGCCAATAAGACCCTTCATGTAGAAGAAGACCCCCGTATAGATATTGTTGAAGAAATGTTGCCACATGCCAATTGTGGCGCCTGCGGTTTTCCCGGCTGCCGCCCTTTTGCCGAAGCATTGGTAAAAGGAAACGTTCTTCCCGGCCAGTGTTCGGTCAGTTCGGATGACGGTCGGCTGGCGATTGCAAAATATCTCGGTGTTGATGTAGGTACACAGGAAAAAATTGTTGCCCGTCTCGCCTGTGCCGGTGGCACCAATGTTGCGCGAAACCGCGCCCGCTACCAAGGATTACAAACTTGCCAGGCAGCCTCTTTTATTTCAGGAGGCGGCAAAGATTGCTTTTGGGGCTGTCTGGGCCTTGGTGACTGTTTTGACGCCTGCGATTTTGACGCCATATATATGAACGGGCACAATCTCCCCGTTATAAATGAAGACAAATGTACCGGGTGCGGTGATTGTGTGGTGGCTTGTCCCAAAGACCTTATCTCGCTTCATCCCATCAGCCACAGGTTGTGGGTAAAATGTAAAAATCTTGAAGCCGGTGATGAAGTCCTTGAAGGCTGTGAAGTCGCCTGTACCGCCTGTGGCCGATGTGCAATGGACGCCCCCGGCAACTTAATTACCATGGAAAACAATTTACCAAAGGTGGATTATGAACACTATGTCGATACCGATAAACCCATAAAAAGATGCCCGACCGGTGCAATTGTGTATCTCGGTCACGGCAGCAAAATAATTCATGGAGAAAAAAGTAAAAAAATCATTCGCAAGGGTGCCCGTCCTATGAGAACAACTTAATATATTGACAGCAGGGTATCCTTTATAAAAAGTATCAGCACATAAAATTTAAACCAAAGAGGTACAAACATGGCAAACGAAAAGAAAAAAGCGAAATATCCGGGAACACGGGTTGCAATGGACGGCAACACAGCCGCCATTATGTGCGAACGGGAATCTACCGATGCCGCGGGCGCCTATCCCATTACACCTTCAACACAAATGGGTGAATATTGGGCTGAAAACGCTGCCACCGGGCATATTAACATTTCCGGTCGCCCGCTTATTTTTATTGAACCGGAAGGCGAACACGCCGCTGCCGCCGTAACCGCGGGTCTTTCCATGACGGGATTGCGCTCCGCGAACTTCTCATCCGGCCAGGGTATTGCATATATGCATGAATCCCTCTACGCCGCCGTAGGTAAAAGATTAACCTATGTGCTGAACATCGGCGCACGGGCCATGACCAAGGCCACCTTAAACGTTCATGCCGGTCATGATGACTACCATGCCGTCGATGATACCGGTTTTTTCCAAATGTTTGCCAAAAATGCCCAGCATGTTGCCGATCTTAACATCATCAGCCACCGCATCGCCGAGCTGTCCCTTACACCGGGCATTATTGCCCAGGATGGCTTTTTAACAACCCACCTTATAGAATCGCTCACTTTGCCCGAACGGGAACTGATCCAGGAATATCTTGGGCTGCCGGACGATATTATCAAAACACCGACACCCGCCCAGGAAATAATATATGGCAAAACCCGGCGTCGTATCCCTGAACTATGGGATGTGGACAACCCGGTTATGGCCGGTATCGTACAAAACCAGGATTCTTACATGCAAAGTGTTGCCGCCCAACGGCCTTTCTTTTTTGATCACATCAAGGAATTAACCGAGCAGGCTTTTAAGGAATATGAAGCGCTTACCGGCCGCAGGTATGAAAGGGTAATGACCTACAAAGTTGAAGATGCCGATTATCTGATTCTTGGCCAGGGCAGCGTTATACCAAGCGCCGAAGTGGTTACCGATTATCTGCGGGAAACCCGGGGCATCAAAATAGGTGTCATCGATTTGGTTATGTTCCGTCCATTCCCAAGCGATAAATTGACTAAAATATTAAAAGGCAAAAAGGGTGTTGCAATCCTGGAACGTCTGGATCAGCCATTGGCCGTTGACCTGCCGATTGTACGCGAACTGCGGGCCTCCATTGCCAAATGTATTGAAAACGGCGCCGCTAAAAAAGGTGAACTGCCCTTCCCCGACCTCCCTGTTTATAAACAAGGTGATGTACCTGAAATTTATTCAGGTTCTTTTGGCATGGGCAGCCGTGATCTGCAACCGGAAGGTCTGATCGGCACCATAGAAAATATGCTGCCCGATGGAGATCATAAAAAAATGTTTTATCTCTCCATCGATTTTATCCGGGACGACGCCTTTACCCCAAAACAACAAATATACCAGGAAGAAATCCAGGAAAAATATCCGCACGTAAAAGAATTGGCCGTGCATGGAACAGAAAACCCCAATCTTATGCCAAAGGGGGCGATTACGGTACGCTTCCACTCTGTAGGCGGCTGGGGCGCTATTACCACGGGTAAAAACCTGGCTATGACCCTGTTCGATCTGCTTGGCTACCATATCAAAGCAAATCCGAAATACGGATCGGAGAAAAAAGGCCAACCAACAACCTATTACCTTTCCGCTGCACCCGAACCTATCCGTGTTAATAGTGAGTACTTTTATGTGGATGTAGTGCTTTCCCCCGACCCGAACGTATTTAAGCACACCAATGCCCTGGCGGGTTTAAAAGACGGCGGCGTGTTTATCATTCAAAGTGATTTGGGTTCCGACGCGGAAGTTTGGGCAACCATACCCGGGCATTTACGCAAATTGATCATCGACCGCGATATTCACATCTTCTATCTTGACGCTTTTAAGATTGCCCGGGAAGAAGCAAGTGACGTCGAACTGCAACTAAGGATGCAGGGTAATGCGTTTCAGGGGGCCTTTTTTGCGGCATCGCCGGTTATGGCGCAAAGCGGTTTGGATGAAGAAAAACTGCTCAAAGCCATCCATGATCAAATCGAACATAAATTCGGTGCCAAGGGTGCGCGCGTAGTTGAAGATAATATGCGTGTTGTTCGTCGTGGATTCGATGAAGTGCATGAATTGACCGAGAAGAGTATCGTTGAAAACACAACCAGCGATGTTATGGTATATCATGAGCCCAAATTACCCGAAATGGTAAAACGCATCCCGCAAAGCGCAGCCCCATTAACCGACATCCATCGTTTCTGGGAACAAACAGGAAACTTTTATATCAAAGGAAACGGTAGCGATAACATAACCGATCCGTTTATCGGTTTAAGCCTGATGCCTGCCGTAACCGGTCTGTTCCGGGACATGACGGGCATCCGTTTTGAACATCCGGAGTGGATTGCCGATAACTGTACGGCGTGTGGCAACTGTTACACGGTTTGCCCGGATACGGCCATCCCGGGTTTGGTCTCAACTCCTTATGCCATCCTTGACACCACGATGAAACGCGTAAAGAAACATCATGGTGCGGTTGAATATCTGCCTAAGGCTGTCCGTCAAATGGAAGGCAAATTACGCAAACTGCTCAATGAATCCGGACATGATGAATCCGTACGCAGCCTGATGGACAAGGCAATTGATGATTCTGTAAAAACATCAAAGCTGGAGGGCAATGAACTCGCTCTCCTTAAAAAAGAAATCGAGATGTTCCGTGAAGAACTTGGTGAGCAGCGTTTTGCCATAACCCGACCGTATTATGACGTTTTGGAAAACAAACAGACAGGAAGCGGCGGTTTGTTCAGCATTACCGTGAACCCGGCAACCTGTAAAGGCTGTATGGAATGTGTGGCGGTATGTAACGACGATGCCTTACGGCCCATTACCCAAACCACGGATAGTGTAAAACGATTACGTAAAGAGTGGGATTTCTGGCTGGACCTGCCAACGACCCCGGCCAAATATAACCGGGTAGATGACCTTGAAGAAAAAATTGGCGCCCTGGACACGATATTACTAAATAAAGCCGTTTACGAAATGGTTTCCAGCGGCGATGGCGCTTGTCTTGGCTGCTCCGAAAAATCCGTTATCCATTTATTTACCGCAACGATTGAAGCACTGATGCAACCGCGGGTTGAGAAACATATCGAATATTTGGACGATCTTATCAAGCGTATCGAAAAACATGTTCAACTGCGATTGATGGAAACAGTGAACATTGCTGATTCCGATACGATGGAAAAAATCGTTTCCGATATGCACAACTCCGATCTTACTCTGGCGGGCATAACCGGACAATTGGACAAGTATGGCAAAACAGAACCCATTGACCAGGAATGGCTGCGCAGGGTTACCCAATTGCTGGCAAAACTGAATAAACTAAAGTGGCGTTATGCTGAAGGTACCAGCGGCAAGGGACGTTCCAACATGGGTATGCTCAACGCCACCGGTTGTACATCCGTTTGGGGCGGCACCTATCCGTTTAACCCATATCCTTTTCCCTGGGCGAACCACCTGTTCCAGGACAGCCCTTCCATGGCAATGGGCGTTTTTGAAGGCCACATGGCTAAGATGTCCGACGGCTTTAAAGTGATCCGTATGGCCGAACTGGAATTGCAGAACAAATATGACGATAGTAAGCACAAGGAATTCTTTACTTACTTTAACTGGCGCCATTTTACAGATGACGAATGGCTGCTTTGCCCGCCTGTAGCCGTGGTTGGCGGTGATGGCGCCATGTATGATATTGGTTTTCAAAATTTGTCACGTGCCATGATGTCCGGTAAGCCATTAAAAATGCTCATCGTCGATACCGGTGTTTATTCCAACACGGGCGGTCAGGCATGTACTTCAGGTTTTACCGGTCAGATATCGGATATGGCCCAGTACGGAAAAGCCATCCAGGGTAAACAGGAAATCCGTAAGGAAATCGGTTTGATCGCCATGGCCCACCGAACCACCTATGTTATGCAGGGCAGCATGGCCAATACCACACATATGATCGAGGGCTTTATAGATGGTTTAATGGCCAAGCGACCGGCTTTGTTTAACCTATATACATCCTGTCAACCGGAGCATGGTATCGGTGATGATATGGGAAGCCATCAGGCAAAATTAGCTTTGGAATCCCGTGCTTATCCTGTTTATCGTTATAACCCGGACTTAGGCCGGACAACCCAGGAATGTTTTGATCTGACGGGCAACCCTGAGATGGATAAAGTTTGGCCAACATACTCCCTGACCTATAAGGAAAACGGGCGTGAGAAAAAAATGGACCTGCCAATGACCTTTGCGGATTTTGCCATCACGGAAGCACGTTTCCGTAAACAATTCCGTAAAGTTCCCACGGATGCCTGGACAGATAAGATGATTCCCTTGCACGAGTTTCTTGAATTACCTCAGGAACGGCGCAGCGGAAAATTTCCTTATATCTGGACGGTTAACAAAAAACAACAATTAGGTCGTGTTCTCGTGGCGGAACCAATTGTGCTGGCCTGTGAAGACCGAAAAAACTTCTGGGCTATGCTCAAAGGTCTTGCCGGCGTTGATAAGACCGAAGTTCCACAAATCGACATTGAAGGTAAAATCCGTAAAGAAGTTGTTGGTAAAATTGCTCAGGGTCTAATGCAAATGGCCGGTGGCGAGGGGTTGGCGGTAAATCTTGAAAAATCGGCCGCCCCGGCGTCAACAAAAAGTCCTGCTCCCAAAGCAGATGGGGATTATATGCCACCGACCCTGGACACGGACAACTGTTCTGCCTGCGATGAGTGCATCAACATCAACCCGAATATCTTTGCCTATAACAAGGATAAAAAGGCCTATATCAAAAACTGCGATGGCGGGCCTTACAGCGATATCGTAAAAGCCGCGGAAAAATGTACGGCACAGGTCATCCATCCGGGTTTGCCAAAAGACCGTTCGGCAAAAAATATTGACAAATGGATTGCCCGTGGTGAAAAGCATAATTAATAACTCATATCGGTGACCCTGCAGGGTCACCGATAATTTAACCGTAACATTATTGAACCGATGGAAGCGAAACTGTTTACCATGAACGCTACGGCATTAAAAACACATACATTCAAACACGGGATACATCCCCCGCAAAACAAGGATGAAACCAACCGGTCCGGGATAAAGCACTTTCCCTTTGCACCCGTTCTGGTCGTTCCTCTATCACAACATGTCGGCGCGCCCGCCGTCCCCGTAGTTATCGAGGGACAGGAAGTCACCCGCGGGCAATTAATTGCCAAAGCCAATGGCTTTGTATCCGTGCCGATGCATGCCCCGGCAACCGGGATAATAAAAAAAATCGCCCCGGCCCCGACCATTTCCGGAAAAATGACCATGGCCATTTATCTGGAGCCTTTTCCCGGGTCCGGGCAGGAAGTTATGGATGGCACTCCGCTGGATGTGGATAAGGCCCCCCCCGATGAAATTATCCAGGCTATTCAGGATGCCGGTATTGTTGGTCTTGGAGGCGCGGCTTTCCCAACACATGTTAAATTAAAGCCACCAAAAGGCAAGCATGCCGATACACTGATCATAAATGGTGTGGAATGTGAACCGTACCTTACAACAGACCATCGGGTAATGCTGGAACAAAGTGATGCTATTTTTCAGGGTATCCGTTACCTGCTTAAGGCCAGCGGCACGGAAAGAGTAATTATCGGTATCGAAGCAAACAAACCCGACGCCATTGCGCATTTGCGTTCGCAAATCCCGCCGGACCTGCCTCTCACGGTTGAAGCGCTGGATGTAAAATACCCACAAGGTGCGGAAAAAATGCTGATCTCAGCCCTGCTTGGCAAGGAAGTACCATCAGGTGGGCTGCCTGTGGATATTGGGGCCATTGTTGTAAATGTTTCCACTACCGCAGAAATCGGTCATTTGTTGCCTCTTGGCCGCGGCATTCAGGAACGTGTAATAACCATGACCGGCCCCGGCATAAACAAAAAAGGCAACTACTGGATACCACTTGGGACCCCGTTACGGTTTGTACTGGAATATATAGGTATTAAAGATAATCTGAGTGAAGTATTTCTGGGCGGCCCCATGATGGGTACCGCCGTCTCAAGCCTCGATATTCCCATAACCAAGGGAACTTCCGGTTTTGTTGCATTTACCGAAGATGAAATCAGTTCAAAAAAACAAAAAATATATCCATGTATTCATTGCGGCGCCTGCGTTGAGGCCTGTCCCTTATTTTTAAACCCGTCAAAGATGGGCATATTGGCCCATTTCGGCGCCTATGATAAAATGGTGGCAGAATATAATTTAATGGATTGTTTTGAATGCGGCAGTTGTACATTTGTCTGCCCATCACACATTCCCCTGGTTCAATATTTCCGAATGTCAAAAGGTATAATCCGAAAAAGAAAAGCAAAAGCATGAGTAAAATAAATAAAATTCTGGAAATAGGTACATCGCCGCATATCATAAGCGGGCATAGCACCGATACCATTATGCGCAACGTAGTCTATGCTTTACTACCGGCGGCGGCATACGCGGTATATGTTTTTGGCCTTAATGCGCTGCTTGTACTTATCACCTCTGTAATATCCTGTGTTGTTACCGAATATTTTTTAAACCGGATAAACAAAAAAGACATAACCATCTCCGATTGGTCCATCACAATAACAGGTTTGCTGCTCGGCATGACCCTACCTCCAAACTTTCCTTTATGGATGGTTTTTGTAGGTGGAATGATTGCCGTAGCCCTTGGAAAATTTATATTTGGAGGTTTGGGTTATAATGTTTTTAATCCGGCGTTAGTGGGCCGTGCCGTTTTGCAGGCTGCCTTCCCGGTTGCCATTACCACCTGGCAGCAGCCAATGATGACCGATCGCTTTAGCCATATTGCGTCATCAACACTTACCCTGCCCTTTCTTGAACCGGTGTATGATGTCATTTCCAGTGCTACACCGCTGGCCGCGATGAAATTTGAGCACCAGGCCGCTTCGGTTTCCCATCTCTTCTTCGGGATGACCTCCGGTTCCAGCGGTGAAACAAGCGCATTATTTTTGTTGTTGGGCGCCGGATACCTTGCCATACGTAAAATGCTAAACTGGCATATCCCTGCCGCAATTTTTACAACGGTTTTTATCCTGGGCGGTATCTTAAATCTTATAAATGAAAAGATTTATCCATCTCCGGTCTTTATGCTTTTTGCCGGCGGTCTTATGCTTGGCGCCCTTTTTATGGCCACGGATATGGTGGCCTCGCCTATAACCAATATGGGAGCGGTCATATATGGCATACTCATCGCGCTGCTTGTTGTGGTTATCCGTACCTGGGGTGGTTTACCGGAAGGCGTTATGTATGCGATTTTACTTGCCAATGCCGTAAGCCCGCATATTGATAATTTATTACGGCCCCGTGTATATGGAACCGTTTCAAAATGGAGCCGCTCATGAGTATTGCACCTGAACAAGATATTACAAAAGAGGCCGGAAGCATAAAAATGTTCCAGGCCATGGTCGGGATTGGTTTTGTTTGTGCGCTATTAATCGTTGTTGCCTTTCAGGTAACCTTACCTGTTATTAACAAGAATAAGGCTGAAGCCCTTGAGAAAGCCGTGTTTAAGGTTGTACCAAATGCGGCGAAGCAAAAGGCCTTTCGCTGGACCGGCGATAATTTTCTGGCATTTAACGGTCAGGCCTCCCCATCTGCCGAAGACCTTGTCTATGCGGCATATAACGCACAAGATAGCTTGCTTGGTGTTGCCGTAACCGGCAGTGGTCAGGGTTTTCAGGATGTCATTCAATTGATATATGGCTACAATCCATACACGCAAAAACTTATTGGTTTTCAAATATTAGAAAGCCGGGAAACACCGGGTCTGGGAGACAAAACGAGTTCGGATCAAAATTTTCTCGCCAACTTTGATGCGCTGGATGTTCAATTGAATTCCGATCATCAACAAATTCTTCACCCCGTGGTCGCCGTAAAACATGGAACAAAACAAGCAGATTGGCAAATAGACAGTATCACCGGCGCTACGATATCTTCCAAAGCCGTTGGGAGTATAATCAATAAAAGCACCCTGCATTGGATGCCTATAATTTTTAACCATAGCAACGAATTTGAAATGGATAACCATGGACCTGCAAATTAAAGAGAAAAAGGGGTTCTTCGATTTTGAAGGGACCGACACCAACGAATTTATAAAGGGTCTTTGGCGGGAAAACCCGGTTTTGGTCCAGGTTCTGGGTATGTGCCCTACCCTGGCTGTAACAAACTCGGCAACCAATGCCATCTCTATGGGTTTGGCAACGATGTTTGTCTTGATTATGTCCAATATATTGATTTCATCTTTGCGGAATTTTATTCCCAAGCAGGTGCGTATTGCAACGTATATCCTTATCATCGCTACATTTGTAACGGTTGCCGATTATACCATTCAAGCCATCAGCCTGGATATACATAAAGCGCTTGGCGCCTTTATTTCACTGATTGTGGTTAACTGTATAATCCTTGGCCGGGCTGAGGCCTTCGCATCAAAAAACACGGTGTGGCGCTCATTCTTAGATGGCGCAGGTATGGGATTGGGCTTTACCTTTGCCCTGCTTTTATTAGGTGTGGTAAGGGAAATACTTGGCAATGGTACTTTATTTGGCTTAGCTGTATTCCCTATGAGTTTTCAGGAATGGATTATAATGATATTGCCCGGAGGAGGATTTTTTACCCTTGCCATGTGGCTGATCTTTTTTAATGGGATGAAACTACGTAAAAAACGTAAAGGTTTAGCACAATGAAAACAACCTCGCTATGGGTCATCTTTATAAATGCCAGTCTTATAAACAATTTTGTCCTGGCATATTTTTTGGGGATATGCCCTTTTCTCGGGGTATCCGGGAAACTAAGTACGGCAAGCCGCATGGGTGCTGCCGTTACCTTTGTAATGGTTATAACCTCCATGGCCGCATTTGGCATCCATTCTTTCTTACTATGGGTTGATGCCCCGTTTTTACAATTGATCTCCTATATCGTGGTGATAGCGGCCACCGTACAATTGGTGGAAATGTTTATAAAAAAATTCAGCCCGGCCTTGTTTAAAGCGCTGGGGATATTCTTACCATTGATCACCACAAATTGCGCCATTCTCGGTCTGGCAATTTTTCAAACAAACAAAGGTTATAACTTTATAGAAGGCATCGTATTTGCCCTTGGAGCGGGGATTGGTTTTACCCTGGCGCTTGTTCTTATGGCGGGGCTGCGTGAGAAGCTTGATTTTGCCGATGTACCAACAATCGCAAAAGGCACGGCAATTACCTTATTAATCGCCGGTGTTCTCTCATTGTCCTTTATGGGTTTTGCAGGGTTGGGCGGCTGATTTTAAATTTTATCCCTGTTTGTCGATCGACAAGCAGGACATTCAATATCTTATGGAGGAAATATGGCACATTTAGCGGATTATTCCATCGACGAGCGTTATAATGCTACGGCAAAAAAAACAACACGATTGACCCCCGAAGGCACCGACGAAGTCCGGGAATTGGTCATCGAAATTGATCGGCCCGATTTTTCATATCAGTTGGGGCAAAGCATCGGCGTCCTTCTCGAAGGGGATGCATCCTTTGGGGAACATTATCATCACCGTTTGTACAGCGTGGCAGATCTGCCGTCTCGTAAGGGTAAAAAACCACAGGTAAAGATTCTTGTAAAGCGATGTGACTATATAGACGATGTAAATGGCGAACGGTATCCCGGGATGTCATCAAATTTCTTATGCGATCGTAAAGTCGGCGATACACTAACCGTGACCGGCCCCTTTGGCTTGCCATTCGATATACCTGAAGATAAGTCCGCCGATTTATTGCTTATTGGTCTGGGCACCGGAATAGCGCCCTTTCGGGCGCTTGTCAAACATATCTATAAGGATATAAAAGGTTGGAAAGGAAAGATACGTCTTTTTTATGGCGCCCGTTCCGGTCTGGAACTTCTTTATATGAATGATAAAAATGATGACATGAGCAACTATTATGATGAAGAAACATTTGAGGCGTTTCAGGCCTTAAGCCCACGTCCACATTGGGCCGATCCCATTGCCCTGGATTTTGCCCTTGAGCAACGCTCGGAAGAAATCTTATCCATGCTTGATAAATCAAAAACACGGATATATGTCGCCGGATATGAAAAAATCGAGAACCTCCTTGAAAAGGCCTTTTCGAAAATGATGGGTTCTGAAGATGAATGGAAAAGACGAAAAGCCGAATTAGTTGCCGGTAAGCGTTGGGTCGAATTGATCTATTAGTTTTGTTCACCCGTTTTTAACAGCTCATGAAGTATTTGCCTTACGAAAAGCGGGCCATTATATATCAGGCCGGTATAGATTTGAAGTAAATCCGCACCGGCCTTTATTTTTTCTACAGCATCCTGAACACACATTATTCCACCGACGCCAATTACTGGCAAATCGCTATGTTTTTTTATCAGGCGGATTACCTGGTTAGACCTTTCCCTTAGCGGGGCGCCGCTCAAACCACCCTTGCCGATTTGTTCCAAAACAGCGTGTTTCACCTTAAGGCCTGCCCTGCTGATTGTCGTATTGGTTGCGACCAATCCTTCCAGTTTCATTTTCTTTGCCAACTCAACAATTTCCAGAATTTGTCCATCATGTAAATCGGGCGCGATTTTTACCAATATTGGTTTTGGATTTGAAAGCTGCATGTTCTTTTCCTGTACGGCCAGGACTATTTTTTCTAAAAGGACACTGCTTTGCAAATCCCTTAAATTCGGTGTATTTGGTGAACTGACATTGATTACAAAATAATCTACATATGCTTGTAACTGTTCAAACCCCTTAACGTAATCATCCGCGGCACGGTCATTTGGCGTATTTTTATTTTTACCGATATTCCCCCCGACTATAACAGATGACCTGCGTTTTTTCAGATTACCTACAACGTGGGCGCACCCTGGATTATTAAAGCCCATGCGGTTTATAATGGCCTTATCTGCGGGGAGACGGAATAAACGTGGTCTGGGGTTCCCCGGTTGTCCCACAGGCGTTACCGTCCCGATTTCCACAAACCCAAAGCCCATGTTTGCAAGCGCGTCGATGTGCGCGCCATTTTTATCGAAACCGGCGGCCAACCCCAGGGGGTTGTTAAAAGTTAAGCCAAACAATGTTTTGGATAATCGGGGATTATTAACGCTACATAGAATTTTCAGGGCGGGTGCAACACCGGGGAGATCTATAAGCGAGAGCGTTGTTTTATGTATAAATTCAGGTTCAAATTTAAAAAGAAGCGGACGAACTATTTTTTTATAAATCATAATTTAATCATTGTGATTTAATTTAAGATGCTGAAGCCGGGCTGGCGATTGTAAGTTGTTTTGCTTACATAATATACAACATATAGTAAATGACTACACCAGTAAAAGAGACATAACTCCAGACCGGAAAGACCCAATGGGCCAATTTCTTATGTTGTTCAAAACGGTCTTTGAATGCAAAAAACAGTAGCGCAACAATAAACGGCACCATAAGGGCCGCAAAGATTACATGAGGGACCAGGATGAGAAAATAGAGGGGACGCGTCCAATCATGATACGGATATGGTACAGAGCCAACCCGGATATGATAAATGAGATAGCTTATAAAAAAAAGAATGGACATGGTAACCGCCCCGAGCATCATTTTTTTATGCATCTCTTTGTTGCCATGGAGTATATGATATAACCCGGCCATCAAAAAAAGAAAACTTATGCCATTTAGAATGGCATTTAATGTTGATAAGGAATGAAAATTCAACGTAATTCTGCGAGTAAAGTTTGTACATCCTTCTTTAATTTAGTCATTTTTTCTTCATCTCCGCTGTCATAATAACCACGTATTATGGCATTTTGATCAACAAGGACAAAAGCGCCAGAGTGACCGTACGGTAATTCTCCACCCAGTTTGAAACCCTTTTCATATAAAATATCGATCTGTTTTTTATCGGTTTGGATAAAGCGCCAAATCTTATCGGTAATGTTATAACGGGCGGCATACTGCTGCAAGGCCTGTAATGAATCCCGGTCCGGATCAACACTAATGCTGACTATCTGGAAATTTTTCTGCGTTTTAAATGCATCATGTATGGGGATCATCCTGTTGGCCATCAACGGGCATAGACCACCACAATTTGTAAAAATAAAATCCACGATACTGATCTGCCCCTTAAGATCATCTGTAACAAAGGGTTCCCCATCCCTGTCCCGAAAGGAAAATTGCGGCACATCGTATAAGGATGGTATTTTCGTCCGATCCTCTTTTATCGATTGCATAAACCCAACAAGAACAAGGGCAATGATCAACGCGGACAGAGGAAAAATTATTTTAATTTTAGACATACTTTTCTCCAATAAACAAAACATGCCGGAGATACCGGCAAAATCTATTTTTGCTTATATATTATTGCATTATCATTGATCGGCTTTTCCTTTATGGGATCAATATCGCCACGGTGCAAGGTATCCAGCATGGTTAAACTGAGAAAGAGCCCAAGGAAAACAATGGCCGATACAAACACGGTCATAAAAAGTTTATTATCATATTTAAGATGCATAAAAATAAGAGCTACAATACTGGCCTTTATAGTGGCGATCAACAATGCCACAATAATGTTAAATTCACCAAGGTGAACAAAAGAAACACCATAGGTGATCGCTGTTAAGACAAATAAAGCGCCGGCAACAGTCAAATAGGTTTTTAACGGCAATACATGCGGTTTGTGCGTATTGGTTGAATTGGTCATTGCATTATCCTATTAAATAAAGTAAGGGATACAGGAATATCCAGATGATATCAACTAAGTGCCAATAGAGGCCGGTTACTTCAATTGGGGTATAATATGCGCTTGAAAAATCATTGCGGATGGTACGCACAAGCACCCAGGTTATAATACCCATCCCTAAAACTACATGAATTCCATGCAGACCGGTCATGGTAAAATAAATACTAAAAAAGATATGTGGGTTGGCGGCATGGATACCGGTAAAGGTATAATATTTACCAGGCAACATACCCAATTCAAACTTATGCTCATATTCAAAATACTTGATAACAAGAAAGGTAAACGCAAACAACAAAGTCGCAACGAGATAAATAATGGTCTGTTTTTTCTTGTTAAGCTGCATAGACCGTATGGATAAGGCCATGGTAAGCGAGCTTGTTATCAGTACAAAGGTATTGATGGTACCCATAGTAACATTCAAATACTGATGTGCTTCCAAAAACATTTCCGGGTACCAGGCGCGATAAAAGGCGTAAAAACCGAATAAACCGCCAAATAATAATATTTCTGTTACCAGGAATGTCCACATGCCAAGTTTTGCCGCATCGGCTTGCTGTTCGATATCGGTAAAATGATGCTGAAGATATTTGGGACGACTTTCTACATGCTCCATAAATCTCTCTTGTTTAATAATTATGCGTTGATTTTTCTTTTTTCCAGTTCTTCGCGGGTAACGATTTCATCATCGATTACCATACGCTCATTGTAATCATACGGTATATGTGTTACAACGGGTGTGACGTCAAAATTATGATGTGGGGGCGGCGATGATGTTGTCCATTCCAGGGTCAATCCTCCCCATGGGTTTTTAGGCGCCTGTTCCCCTTTAAAAAGCGAATGGATCAGATAATAACCCATGATAAAAAACCCGAGTCCCAAAACCCATGAACCATAAGTCGAAAATTGATGCAATCCCTGGTACTTGTCCAGGTAGTTAAAATACCGTCTTGGCATTCCCTGTGAACCGAGAAAAAATTGCGTAAAAAAGGTCCAGTTAAAACCGATAAAAATCAGGATTGCAGAAATCCGCGCCAGTTTTTCGTTGTACATCCTGCCCCAAATTTTTGGCCACCAATAATGCAGCCCCCCAAGGAAGGCAATAACGGTTCCACCCATCATGGTATAATGGAAATGCGCAACAACAAAGTATGTATCGTGCAAGTGTATATCTATCGGCAAGGCCCCGAGAAAAATACCGGTTAATCCGCCAATAGCAAACAAAAACATAAAAGACAAAGCATAGAGCATCGGCGTTTCAAAGGTTACCTGTCCCTTATAAATAGTCGCCATCCAATTAAACATTTTTATACCTGTTGGAATACCCACAAAAAATGTAAGGAAGGAGAATACCATGGCGGCAAACTCAGATTGGCCGCTGGTGAACATATGATGTCCCCACACCAGAAAACTGATAAAGGCGATGGCCAAACTGGAATAAGCAATCAATTTATAACCAAATATATTCTTTTTCGAAAAAGTTGTAATCAATTCACTGATTATCCCCATCCCGGGCAAAATCATTATATAGACAGCCGGATGGGAGTAAAACCAGAAAAAGTGTTCAAAAAGTACCGGGTCCCCGCCCATGGCCGGATCAAATATCCCGATACCAAAAGCCCTTTCAAGCGCCAGCAAGACTAAGGTAATCCCGAGAACCGGGGTGGCCAAAATCTGGATGATCGATGTGGCATAGAGCGCCCACACCATAAGCGGGGTTTTAAACCAGGTCATGCCCGGAGCGCGTAATTTATGTATGGTTGCAATAAAATTAACACCTGTAAATATCGACGAGAACCCAAGGATAAAAGCGGCCATGGTCATGGATATCACGGCAGTACTTGTTGTTGTGCTATATGGCGCATAAAAAGTCCAGCCCGTGTCCACGGCGCCATTGATCATGGAATAAATAGCGAAACAAGCGCCAAAAACATAAACATACCAACTGGCCAGGTTTAGACGCGGAAAAGCAACATCCTTTGCCCCAATCATTAATGGTAAAACAAAATTACCAAGAGCCGCGGGAATGGCGGGAATGATAAACAGAAAAATCATTATCGTTCCATGCAATGTAAAGAGTTGATTATACACATGGGCCGATACAATATCCTGTCCGGGATGTAACAACTCCAGGCGGATCAACAGGGCAAATACACCACCAAGAAAAAATGATATCATCACGCCGTATAAATACATTACCCCTATACGCTTATGATCCAAAGTTGTTAACCAGGACATAATACCATGTGTCTCATTTAAATAGTTTTTTTCAGCTGCTGCAGACATATGAACTCTCTCAAATAATTTATATTATTTTAATGTTTTAAAGAATGCGATCAATGCATCGATATCATCTTCTTTCACGATGCCCTGGAAAGTAGGCATAATTGGCTGAAAACCCTGCACTACCTTTGCTTGCGGATCCAGAATGGATTCACGAATATAATTTTCATCAACTTTCACCTTTTTACCATCAACAAGGGTTACCGTATGATGCCACATGCCCTTAAAGGTGGGACCCACTCCGGGAGATCCATCGATGCTGTGACAGGTAAAACAGGTTTTGTCTTTGTACAGTTTTTTACCATACTCTTCCGGTGAAACACCTTCGCCTGGGCCGCCGTTATCCGAGAGCCAGGATGAATAATCAGCTGCCGATACAACTTTTACCTTTCCGATCATTTGAGAATGTCCGGTACCACAATATTCCGTACAGAACAGATCATATTCCCCAACCTGATCGGATTGGAACCAGGCTTCTGTGTAACGGTT